>JBDSGA010000097.1:0-3948 GCA_039919235.1 Thermomonas sp.
CGCTACCTGCCGGAGATCGTGGATGGCGACAAGCGCATCCTGCTGGTTGATGGCGAGCCGATGGACTTTTGCCTGGCGCGCATCCCGCAGGGCGATGAGTTCCGCGGCAACCTGGCCGCCGGTGGACGCGGCGAAGGACGCCCGTTGAGCGCACGAGACCGCTGGATCGCGGCCCAGGTCGGACCGGAAATGAAGCGACGTGGCATGTTGTTCGTCGGCCTGGACGTGATCGGCGACTTCCTGACCGAGGTCAACGTCACCAGCCCCACCTGCATCCGTGAACTCGATGCCCAGTTCGGCCTGAACATCGCTGGCCGCCTGTTTGACTGCATCGAGGCCAGGCTCGCGTCCTGATGTTGCCAGCAGATGCTTTTCCTGGGCGCGCTGCGTCACGTCTCGGCGATTCCGACCGGCTCAGCGCGACCTTGGTGCTCGCCGTGCTGGTGCACGCGATGCTGATCCTGGGGATTGCCTTCTCTGTGGAAGACGCCGCGCCGATTACTCCGACCCTGGATGTCATGCTGACCCAGACTCGCTCGGCGTTGACCCCGAAGGAAGCGGATTTCCTGGCCCAGGCCAACAACCAGGGCGGCGGCGATCATGAAAAGACGCTGCGCCCGCGCGATTCGCAGGCCGGCCCGATTCCGCAACAGGAAGCAGGGCTGGCGCCACGCCCTTTGCATGCGCAGACGCCCGCGCCCAGTCCGCCGCCTGATCCACGCGTGATCACCGCGACCACCGGGCAACAGGCGCTGCCGGCGCCACAGCCGCAGCAGGAAGTGGAGGTCAAGGATCTGACGCCCGGTATCGAGAAGATCGACCATGACATCGCCATGGCGCGCTTGGCTGCGGAAATCCATCTGCGTTCCCAGCTTTACGCCAAGCGACCCAAACGCAAGTTCGTCTCCGCCAGCACCAAGGAATACGCATGGGCGGAGTACCTGCGCAGCTGGGTGGACCGGGTCGAGCGCGTCGGCAACCTCAACTACCCGGACGAAGCGCGCCGTCGTCGGATCGGCGGACTGGTGGTGATCAGCGTGGCGGTACGCCGCGACGGCAGCGTGGAAGCCAGTCGGATCGTGCAATCCAGCCATATCCCCATGCTGGACAATGCCGCGCTGCGCATCGTCAAGTTGTCGGAACCCTTCGCGCCGCTCCCGAAGACACAAGAAGACCCCGACATCCTGCATGTCACCCGCACCTGGCAGTTCATGCCAGGCGGCGAGTTGGTGGATCAGTAGCCACATCGCGCAGCGACGAAGCCACCGGGCATTCGCTTCGCGGCTCGAAATGCCGCTGCGCGAACACCCGATACCCTCGTCGCACCGATACATAGTGCCTAACGCAGGACGCGCAACGCCTGTTGTTCGGCAGTCGTCAGCGCCACGTTGTTGCGCAGGTAGGCCGGTTCGATGAGTTCCGGCGCAACCGCTTCGCCACGCGCGAAGGCCAGCGCGCCCAGGCGCGCAACATCAGCCGCATGTGGCAATGCCGCGGCATCCACTGTTGCCAACCGTCCCTGCAGGCGCTCCACAAGTGCGCCATCGGCGGCGCCAAATCCGGTGCCGATGCCATGCCAACTACCGCCTTCCGGCGGAAAGTAGACACCTGGTGCGATGACGACTTCATCGCTGGTTGCGGCCACGCCATCGCCATCACGCAGGAAACTTGCGACGTAGATCTCCCCCATGCGCGCGTCGATCGCGGCGAGAATGCGATCGCTCTCACCCCGGCCCTCTCCCGCAAGCGGGAGAGGGAGACCAGCTGCCAACGAAGCGAGCGTGGACACCGGCAACAGCGGCCGGTCCAGCGCGAGTGCAATCCCCTGCGCCAAGGCAATGGCCAAGCGCACGCCGGTGAAGGCACCCGGGCCACGCCCGACGGCAATGGCATCGAGTTGCGACTTGGTGATGCCGGCCTCGGCCAACAGCGCTTCGGCCCATGGCAACACCAGTTCGGTATGCCGACGCGGGGCGATCTCGAAGCGCTCGATCACCCCACCATCGACCCACACCGCGACGGAACAGGCTTCTGTGGCAGTTTCGATGGCGAGCAGTTTCATCGCTCAATTATCCGCGACGGAGCCATTTCCCGCCAAAGCTGGCTGGGCAAAGAAGGCCTGCACATCGGCCACATCGCGCGTGCGCGGTATAGGCGGCAGTGAGTCAAGGAAGGTCTTCCCGTACGACTTGCCGAGCAGGCGCGGATCACACAGGACCAACACGCCGCTGTCGGTTTCGGTGCGGATCAGCCGCCCAGAGCCCTGCTTCAGCGCAATGACCGCTTGCGGCAGTTGCTCGTCGCGAAACGGATTGCCGCCACTACGACGGATCGCATCCAGCCGCGCTTCGAACACCGGATCGTCCGGCGCAGCGAACGGCAGCTTGTCGATCACCACCACGCTCAGTGCGTCGCCGGCCACGTCCACGCCCTCGCGAAAACTCGCGGTGCCCAGCAGCACGCCGTTGCCGGAATCGCGGAAGCGCTGCAGCAACACGTGGCGAGGTTCGGTCCCTTGCACGAACAGCGGCCAAGGCGCATTGCGCATGAGTTCAGCGGCTTCTTTGAGTGCGCGATGCGACGCAAATAACAGGAATGCGCGGCCACCGGAGGCTTCCAGCACCGGCTGCAATGCCGCGATCAACGCAGGCCCGAACTCGCGCGACGCAGGCTCAGGCAAATTCGGCGGCAGATAACAGAGCGCCTGCCGGTCCCAATCGAACGGGCTGGGTTCCAGCAGTTCGGTGGCGTGTTCGATGCCCAGCCGTTGCGAGATATGACCGAAGCTGCCGGCCACCGACAATGTGGCGGACGTGAACACCCACGCCGCATGCGACGACTCGCGATGTGTGCGCAGCGGACCGGAGACATCCAATGGCGTGCGCTGCAGGCGGAATCCGCGCGGGGTGAGTTCGTACCAGTGCACTGAACTGAAACCATCGTGGTGCGCTGCTTCCGCAGTGACGGTGTCATCGGGATCAAACGCCGAGATTCCATGTCCGGCGTCGCCCGCCTCCATCCAGCGATGCAGGCGCGCCTGGTTGTCCCTGGCGCGCAGGTGGCAGGCATCGAAACCCGGCGCGGCTTCGCGCAGCGGCGTGAGCGCACGCTCCAGGACATCCAAGGCATCCGCCAATGTCAGGCAGGCCGCATCCACGTCGACCGTATCCAGCGCACGCCAGCGGGTACCACGATGCGGCAACGGCTCCATCGCGGCGCGCAGCCCGCGGGTCGCCGCTTCCAGTGCGCGTGCCGGCTCCTGCACGGCCCCCAGCGCGCCGGGCACGTCCTTGCATTCGCCGAGCACGTCGCGGGCCAGTTCGACCAGCGGGCGCGCACTCAGCGATTCGCCGAAAAATTGCGCGGCGAGTTCCGGCAGCTGGTGCGCCTCGTCGACCACGAACGCCTGTGCGCCCGGCAGGATTTCACCGAAGCCTTCCTGCTTCAGCGCCAGGTCGGCCAGCAGCAAATGATGATTGACGACCACCACGTCCGCGGTCTGCGCACGCTGGCGCGCCTGCACCACGAAGCATTCGCTCCAGAACGGGCATTCGCTGCCCAGGCAGTTGTCTGCGGTCGAGGTGACCTGCGGCAGCAGCGGCGAATCTTCCGGTAATGAGTCCAGTTCGGACATATCGCCCATCCGGGTGCGGCCGCTCCAGGCGACCACGCGTTGGAACTGCGACGCCTGCTCGCGCGAGGCGAAGCCGCCTTTGAACAATTGTGGATCGCCCTTGGCCTGCTCCATGCGGTAGCGGCACAGATAGTTGGAACGCCCCTTCAGCAACGTGGTCTTTATCCCCGTGCCGAGCGCGTCGCGAACGCGCGGGAGATCACGCAGGTACAGCTGATCCTGCAGCGCGCGGGTACCGGTGGAAATAATCGTCTTCATGCCCGACAGCAACGTCGGCACCAGATAGGCAAACGTCTTGCCTGTGCCGGTGCCGG
>JBDSGA010000098.1:0-4806 GCA_039919235.1 Thermomonas sp.
CCGGCTTCATACTTGCGGCCAAGCTGGGCGTGGATTTGTGCGTTTTCGTTGTTCATGGCGATGACCTCAGGCGCTCGCCAATTGCATGGCGATGCGGCGGGGCGGGAGGACGGGTGGCGGCACCAGCATTTGCGCCAGGCTCACACCGCGCAGGGCATCGGCCACCACGTCATTGATGCGCCGCCAGTTGGCGCGTACGCCGCAGCTATCCTCGATCCCGCACTGGCCGGCGTGGACGCTGCATTCGGTGATGCCCAACGGGCCTTCCATCGCTTCGACGATTTCGACGAGGGAAATGGTTGCGGCGTCGCGGGCGAGCTTATAGCCGCCATTGGCACCGCGGAACCCTTCAACCAACCCGGCTTGCGCGAGCGGTTTGAGAACCTTGGCCACGGTGGGCGCCTCCAGCCCGGCTTGTTCCGCCAGCTCCGGTGCGCTGAGCACGGCGTCTGGCCGCGCGGCGAGCGCAGTCAGGACAACGGTGGCGTAATCAGTGAGCTTGGTGACGCGCAGCATGGCTGGGCCTTGGGGTATTTTGAAAGCGTACCGGAATTGTACGGTTTCCAGCGCGCGCAGCCAAGCGACGGCCTTCACCGCCGTGGCGCGATCACCATCGGTCAGTGACAATGGCCGCCCCACATCGCCCGACCTGTCATGCCGAAGAAGATCGCCACCCGCAAGTCCGCCATCCACGGCAATGGCATGTTTGCCGTCGCAGCCCTCGCCAAGGGCGAGCGCCTGATCGAATACAAGGGGGTGCGCCGGACCCATGAGGAGGTCGATGCCGGTGACAGCGGGGACGTGGACAGTGGCCATACCTTCCTGTTCACCCTCAACGAGGTCTGGGTGATCGATGCCAACTACAAGGGCAACGACGCGCGCTGGATCAACCACAGCTGCGCGCCGAACTGCGAAGCCGTGCTGGAGGAAAGCGAGGACGACCCGGAACTGTCCAAAGTCTTCATAGAAGCCACGCGCGCAATCAAGCCGGGCGAGGAACTTACCTACGACTACGGCATTACCTTGGCCGAACGACACACGCCGCGCCTGAAGAGGATATGGGCCTGTCGTTGCGGGTCGAAGACGTGCACAGGCACCATGCTGCGGCCGAAGCGCTAAAACGCGGAGGGGTGGCAGGAGCGGCTGCATCGGCGACTGCGATGCTGCGCCCGTGCCGAAGGTTTACATGACCAACGCCAGTTACCCGAAGCAGGTACGACCGGTATCTTGCGTGCATTGCTGCATTGCGCGGCCCATCGACCACGCCCATGTACCTGTCCCGTTCGAAATCCTCCCTGGTGTGCCTTGCGGTACTCGCCGCGCTGTCATCGCCTGCACGTGCGCAGGTCAAAATCGATGGCGTGATTGATCCGGCCGAATGGCAGGGCGCGCAGCATGTGACCGACTTCCGCATGGTCCAGCCGTTCAGCCAGGCGACCAGCACCCAGCCCACCGAGGCATGGATCCTGGCGACGCCGGAGGGACTCGCTGTGGCGTTCCGCAATACCAAAGTCGCGGGGGTGGCAACACCGCGCCAGCGCAGCCGGCTGGATGAAAATGTCAATATCGATCGGGTCAACCTGATGGTGGACTTCGATGGCGATGCGCACGCTGGCTACAACTTCACCGTGACCGCCAGTGACGGCATCCAGGACGCCACGATTACCAGTGGCGGCAACTTCAGTGCCGACTGGGACGGCAACTGGCAGCACGCGGTGGTCGACGGCGACGCCGAATGGACGACGGAGATGCTGGTCCCGTGGTACATCGCGCCAATGCAGAAGGCACGCAGCGATAAACGGACGGTCGGCATTTATCTGGATCGAGTGATCGGCAGCATCAACGAACGGATGGCATGGCCTGCGATCACCTTCGAGCGCCCGCAGTTCCTCAACCAGTTCACCAAGATCGAGATCCCCGCCTATTCGCAATCCTTGCTGGCAGTGACGCCCTACGTGGTGGGCGTCCGCGATATCGCGAACGGCGGGCAGTCTTTCGATGCCGGCGCCGATGTCTTCTGGAAGCCCAGCGGCCAGTTCCAGCTCAGCGCGACCCTCAATCCCGATTTCGGCCAGGTGGAAAGCGATTCGCTGGTAGTCAACTTCGATGCAAAGGAGACCTTCTTCAGCGACAAGCGGCCGTTCTTCACCGAAAACCAGGGCATGTTCGATTTCGGCCTGCTGCTCGACAACAGCCAGTTGCTTTACACCCGCCGGGTGGGTTCCACCGGCGACATCCTGGGCGCGGTGAAATTCAACGGCAGCATCGGGGCCACCCAATACGGCGCGTTCTTCGCCGACGAACGCGGTGATACTGGCCGCAGCTTCGGCGCATTGCGCCTGCAGCGCACCTTCGGCAAGCAGACCTTGGGCGCCATGCTCACATCGGTGGAAGACGGGTTCCACCACCGCAAGGCAAACGTGCTGGGCTTCGACCACCGCTGGCAGCCCGATCCCAGCCTGACCGTGGCGTCGACCCTGGTCGGCAGTGACATCGACGTCTCTGGCCAACACATTCGCGATTTCGGTTTCACCACGCTTGCGCAGAAGACGCTCGACAAGGGTTGGAGCCTGACCGGTTTGCTGATCCATTACGGCAAGGATTTCGAGGTCAACGATGCCGGTTATCTTGGCCGCAACGACCTCAACTATGGGCAGTTCGAAGTTGGCAAGCGTATTACCGACGTGCCGAAAGACTCGGCATGGACCTCGCACAACCTGCGCTGGCGCATTGAAGGCCTGCAGAACAATGATGGCGTGTGGCTACAGCGGCAGACGCGCTTCCAGGGCAACAGCCAGCGCAAGGATGGCGGCAACGCCAGTTGGAACGTGCAAGTGCGCACGGCAGCCTATGACGACCTGATTACCCGCGGCCACGGTCCCATGCGGGTTCGCAATGGTGGCAATGCCTTCGTCCATCGGGGCTTCCCGCGCCATGGCGACTGGCAGTTCGAGGTAGAAGGAAGTGCGAGCGTGGCCAGCGGGATTCGCCGTGACACGCCCTACGCGTGGAGCGCTTCGGTCACTGGTACGCATTTCTTCAGCGATGCGCTCAACCTCGAGCTATGGCTGGGCCACGTGACGGACCAGGAACAGCTGATATGGCAGGAAGACAACCTAGTCGCCGGGTTCCACATGAACCGCTACGACTTGAGTGCCAGCTTGAACTGGAACATCGGCATCCGCCAGGAATTGCGGGTGAAGCTGGAAGCGTTGGGTTTCGATGCCGATGATCCGCGCCCATGGCGGATTGGCGCAGATGGTCGCGCGGTCGCCAGCAACGATGTGGTCAGTCCCTTCAGTCTGCGCAACATGGGCTTTCAGGTGCGCTATCGGTATGAACTGGCACCGCTGTCGAATCTCTATGTGGTCTACGCGCGTGGCGGTTTCGGCTACGACCCGTATGCGGCAGGCGCATTCGACCAGTTCAACGACGCCTTCAGCCTGCGCGACGACCAGCAGCTGCTGGTCAAACTGGCCTATCGCTTCGAACTTTAGTCCCCGCGCCCGATGAAATAGCCGGCAGCCGTTGCCTCATTGACCGGCCTCATGCAAATTGGCGGATGCAATGTGCCAGCTACGCTGTGCTTCGCTGGCACCATCCACAACGGCCATCCTCAACGTGAAAGTGCCGGTGTAATGACGGACGCTGCCATCGGCTTGGGTCGCGTCAAGCGTGGCCGGCATCTCCACGTATCGCGAGCCCGCCGCGCCCTCGACGGGTCCCGGCTCGCCCAGCACGACCGATACACCGAGGGTGGTTGCATATCCATCGGCGAATTGTTGCGGCGACTGGCCGCTGGCTCGGCCGCCATCACTCCATTGCGAATAGGCTTTGCCGTAGTCGCGTGCATTGATCGCCGCGTAATACTCGCGCAGCACCAGGACGGCGGCATCGGCACCGCTACCGACTGGCGCGGACAGGTCCGAGGAAAAACCTGGGGAATTGTCCACGGCATCATCATCGCTCGGGCTTACGCCAGATCCTTGGTTCCTGGCCACGGGCAGCGGCTGGGAGGATGGCGTGCCGGGACTCGGCATGCCGGTGACGGACCCGGCCGCAGCCTCGGGCCTGGGCAGGCTTTCTTCGCCAGTCGCGGATCGCGGTGTCGTGTTCTTGTCACTGCCGCATGCGGCGAGCTGCAGGCACGCATAGAAAATGCCTGCAAGATGATGAAGGCGCATGGTCAGTCCAATTTGAGTGTGATGACGCCGCTGTCAATGTCGACCCGTTCAATCCGCTTTGATGCGATGCGGCCGAAAGTGCTGTCGTCCAACCGATACACAGGTTCCTCGCGCGCATAGTCGAGCAGCCAGGTATTGAGCATGGCGCGTGTGGTGGCATTCATGACACCGCCAAGCACTGGAACGTCCACGTTGACGATCTCGGGATTATCCAAATGCAGGCCGCGCGTACCCGGGTCGAAGCGCAGGCCGCTCTCGATCGTGAAATGCCCGGAGGGACTGCGGCTGCTGGCACCCATGCCGGAAAGACTCATGTCGAATTCCAGGTGCAGGCGCCCGCCACCCGGAAGTTCGAGTCGCGGGTTCAGCAGGCTGATCGAAACCAGGCCGCCCAGCTTGCGATAGTCACGCGGGAACTTGCGATCCAGTTGCGCCTGCAATTGCGGTGCATTGAACTGGATGTCGCGACCCAGCAGCACGGAACTGCCAAGGCTCGAGCAACCGGCCAGCAAGCCGATACAGATCATCATGAAGACAAAGGCAATGCGGTGCATGACGTAAACCTGCCAACGTTGGTGGTGGAACACCTTAGCGCTTTGCCCTGAATCCCGGGTTATCAGTC
>JBDSGA010000099.1:0-4410 GCA_039919235.1 Thermomonas sp.
GCTTGACCAAGCCCAGGTCGTGGCTGGCCACCAGCACGCTGGTACCCCGTTCGGGCAGCGATGCCAGCAGCGCCAGGATTTCGGCAGACAAGGTGGGATCGAGGTTGCCGGTCGGCTCGTCGGCCACCAGCATCGCCGGCTCGGCGATCACCGCGCGCGCGATGCCCACCCGCTGCTGCTCACCCGCCGACAACTGCGACGGCAACGCGCGTTCGCGCTCACCCAAGCCCAATTTTTCCAGCAACACGCGCACGCGCTTGTTGATCTCGCCGCGCTTGATGCCGCGCAGCACCAGCGGCAAGCCAACGTTTTCGGCCACGCTGCGATCCATCAGCAACTGGTGGTTTTGGTAGACCACGCCGACATCGCGCCGATGATGGGCGATGCGGCCACCGCGCACTTTCGCCAAGTTGCGCTCACCGAACAGCACGGCGCCGCGGCTTGGCCGTTCGGCCAGCTGGATCAGCTTCAGGATGGTGCTCTTGCCGGCACCCGAATGGCCGGTGATGAAGACCATTTCGCCCGCTTCCACGGCAAAGCTGACGTCCACCAATGCCGCGTGGCCGCCCGGGTATTGCTTGCTTACATTGTCGAATCGCAGGACTGCAGGCATGTGGGCATTATGCCCGTATCTCCTGCTGCCCCAGCATCGAACGCTGCCGACGCCGACGTCACGCGTTTACCCGGCAACGTGCGCGCGCCGGATTGCGTGACGCAACCCACCGCCCCGACTTTGAAACAAATCAGTGCTGGTTGCGCGGCGCGCGGGTCACCAACGACTTCAGGCCCTTGCCGATCCGAGAGAGCAGTGACGACTCGCTCTTCTTCGCAGCGGCAGCGTCAACCGGCTTGGCGACTCTGGCCGACGGGGTGACGGCGGCATTCGACGATGCCGATGTCGTGGTTGCGCCGTTTTCCAGCGGCTTGCCACCACGCCTGCGTCGACGCTTACGCGCAGGCTTCTCAGCATCCGCAACTGCAGTTTCAGGCGCGGTCGTTAGCGCGGCAACGGGCGTCGCTACGGCGGCCTCGGCTTCGACGCGCGGCTTGCGCGGCGGACGCGGACCACGTGCCGGGCTGTCGCCAGAACCCGCACGAGGACTGGAACGTTCACCGCTGCGGCCAGGGCCACCTCGGCTCGGCGCGCCACTACGGCCACCGCCACGCTTGGCGTCTTCGGCGGCGCGGGCCTCGCGCACTTCCTTGAAGATCTCGCCGATGCTTTCGCCTTCCTCGGCGTCAACCTCCACCACATGCTCGCGCGGCTTGCGCGGCAAGGCGATCAGCATCTCCGGGGTGACGTGTTCGCCCGGAATTTTCTGGTCGATATAAGCCTCGATGTCGGGCAGCGACATGCCGTAGCGCTCGCAGGCAAAGCTGATCGCGTCGCCCTCGGCGCCAAGCCGCGCGGTTCGTCCGATGCGGTGCACGTAATCCTCGGCGTCGAATGGCAGGTCGTAGTTGTAGACGTGTGACACGCCATCGATGTGCAGGCCGCGCGCGGCGACATCGGTGGCGACCAGCAATTCAAGCTGGCCCGCCTGGAATTTCTTCAATAGCGACTCGCGCTTCTTCTGCGGCACGTCGCCGCTGAGCACGCCAACCCGGTAGCCGGCCTTTTCCAGTGCTCGCGCCACGCGTTCGACGAACGCCTTGGTGTTGACGAACACCATCGTGCGCGCACCTTCGCTGCGCGACAGCAGGCCGATCAGCAGCGGCAGCTTTTCTTCGTCGGCCGGGTAGTAGAGCTTCTGCCGGACCTTGGCGGCGGTAATGAACTCGGTCTCGACCACGAGCTTCTCGGGCTCGTTCATGTGCTCGTAGGCGAGTTCCAGCACGCGGTGCGACAGCGTGGCCGAGAACAACATGGTCTGGCGGGCGGTGCGCTCCGGCATGCGCCGCAGCAGGAAGCGGATGTCCTTGATGAAACCGAGATCGAACATGCGATCGGCTTCGTCCAGCACGCAGATCTCGCAGGCATGCAGGCTGACCACCTTGTTCTGCTTGACGTAATCGATCAGCCGGCCGGGAGTGGCGATGATCACGTCGGCGCCACGCTGCAGCAGCTCGCGTTGCTTGTCGTAGTCAACGCCGCCGTAAACCAGGGCGAAGCTCAGGCCGAGGTCGGAGCCGAACTTCACTGCATCCTTGTGGATCTGGATTGCCAGTTCACGGGTCGGCGCCAGGATCAGCGCGCGCGGATCTTCCGGCTTGCGGTCGGCCAGCGCCGGCTTGGTCATCAGCCGATTCATTACCGTGACCAGGAAGGCCAGCGTCTTGCCGGTCCCGGTCTGGGCCTGGCCGGCGACATCGCGGCCCTGCAGCGACAGCGGCAACGTCATGGCCTGGATGGGCGTGCAACGGGAGAATCCGGCTGCTTCAAGCCCTGCAAGCAGGGACGGATGCAGGTCGAAGCTGGAAAATGCGATATCGGTAAGGGGCTTGTCGCTCATGCGTGGGTCTGGATGCCTTCGGGCGTGGGGCAGTCGGGGCACGCACGCACGAGGCTTGGAAGTTGCCTCGAAACTTGCGTCAGGCGCGCGTGCCGCGCAGACTGCTGGGGTAGGTTTCGGGTACCTGCAGGTCGCGCCCAAGATGGCGCCTGACGCTTGAAAGCCTGCTCGGAACGCCCCAGTTTAACAGCATTCGCGTGGCCATCCCCGCGCATCCCCTTGATCCGGCATGGATTTGCCATGCCGCATGCCACGCCCGCAGGAGTTCCCATGAGCGATACCGTGATTCACGCCACCGATGCCGACTTCGACAGCCACGTTCTGGACTCCGACCAACCGGTGCTGGTGGATTTCTGGGCTCCATGGTGCGGTCCCTGCAAGATGATCGCGCCCGCGCTGGACGACTTGGCCGGTACCTATGCCGGCCGCGCCAAGATCGTGAAGGTCGACGTGGACCAGAACCAGGCCACCGCGCTGAAGTTCCACGTGCGCTCGATCCCGATGCTGCTGCTGTTCAAGGGCGGCCAGGTGCAAGCCACCCAGATCGGCGCGGTGGGCAAGGCCCAATTGGCGCAGATGATCGACAAGGCGCTCTGAGCACACGCTCCTTCTGGATTTTCGCGACTGATAGCCGCCATCCCGACGCTCGTCGGGATGGTTGCTTCTTGGTTGGAGTACCCGCTGAGCACCGCCGAATTCGCTTCGACCTGAACGTTTTTCGTCCTACCGCTTGCCGTCGACCGCAGCCAATGCTAGTTTTCCGCAGGATCCGGCGCTGAACCACCGCCTTTCAAGGCGCGCCGCACCCCTTCTGATCTGATTCCTGCTTCGGTCGAGACGTCCCCGACCTGGCACCCACACGACCCCGCAGCCTGCGGGCACTCGTCACCTCAAGCGAGGAATGTCCACTTGTCCGACCCCACCAACGACGCCGGCGAACCCGCCGCCAAGCGCGTGCGCAAGCCCCGCGTAGCCAAGACCGCCGCCGATGCGCCCAGCATGCCGACGCTGCCGGAACCCAGTGCGCCGACCCCCAGAACATCAGCGCCCAAGCCTTCCGAGAGCAAGCCTTCTGAGAGCAGGCCGCCCGCCGAACCACGGCATGAAGCGACGGCGCCAGCCCGTGAAGCAGCACCGCGCAGTAATGCCGAGCATGCGCATCGCAACGACGCCAACCCCGGAACTGGCGATAACCGCAATAGCAACCAGGGCGACAGTCAAACTGACAACCCGGGCGGCGAAGGCCAGCGCCATGACGGCCAGCGCAGTAATAACAACAATCGCCGCGACCGTTTCAAGAACCGCCGCGACCGCCAGCGCGACCGCTACCAGGAGGGCGGCATGCCCGACGACGGCGGCAATGGCGAAACTTTCGTGCCGCGTCCGCATCCTCAGGTGCCAGAAGGCTTCCCGCAGTATTCGCTGGGGGACCTCAAGCGGATGCCCGCGCACAAGTTGCTGGAAATCGCAGATCAACTGCAGATCAGCGAAGGTGTCGCCCGCGCGCGCAAGCAGGACATCATTTTCGCGGTTCTGAAGGTCCTGACGCGCCACGGCGAGGGCGTCGCCGCCGATGGCGTGCTTGAAATCCTGCCGGATGGCTTCGGCTTCCTGCGCGCGGCCGAGGCCAGCTACCTGGCTGGGCCCGACGACACCTACATCAGTCCGTCACAGATCCGTCGCTTCAACCTGCGCACTGGCGATCACCTGTCCGGCCGCATCCGCTGGCCGAAGGATGGCGAACGCTACTTCGCGCTGTCGGTGGTGGACACCATCAATGGCGAGCCGATCGAGGCGAGCAAGAACAAGACCCTGTTCGAGAACCTCACGCCGCTGTTCCCGCGCAAGAAGTTCAGGCTGGAGCGCGGCGACGGCAGCAGTGAAGACATCACTGGCCGCATCCTCGACCTGATGGCGCCGCAAGGCAAAGGCCAGCGCGCGTTGATCGTGAGTCCGC
>JBDSGA010000100.1:0-2650 GCA_039919235.1 Thermomonas sp.
GGCATCGACGCCATCCGTTATTACGAGCGCGAGGGCATGATCCCGGCGCCGCAGCGCACCCAATCCGGCTACCGCGATTATCGCGACAGCGACGTGACGCGCCTGCGCTTCGTGCGCCGCGCCAAGCAGTTGGGCTTCACCCTGCAGGAAATCCGCGAGCTGCTGAGCCTGACTGCCAGCGCATCCGACGACATGGCTGGCCTGAAGGTGCGGTCGCAAGCGAAACTCGATGACGTCAATGGCCGCATCGACGAGCTCACCCTCGTGCGCGATGCGCTGCAACAACTGGTCACCGCCTGCCCCGGCCACGGTGCGCTGGACACCTGCCCGATCATGGCAGCGCTGTCGGAGGACGCGGCATGAACACGCATGCGCATGACGACCCGCAAGGCAAAGTTGATGCTTCTGCTGTCACTCCGAACTCTGCGGCGGATGACGCAACCAAGGTGGTCGACCCGGTCTGCGGCATGACCGTGGATCCGGCGACGGCCAAGGGTGGCTCGGCCGAACACGACGGCATGACGTATCACTTCTGCAGCCCGGGTTGCCATAGCAAGTTCACCAAAAATCCGCAGCAGTACGTGGGCGACAAGCCCGCGCCGCTGGTGGATGCGCCGGCCGGGACGATCTACACCTGCCCGATGCATCCGCAAATTCGACAGGAAGGTCCGGGTACGTGCCCGATCTGCGGGATGGCGCTGGAGCCGGAAATGCCCAGCCTGGAAGAGGAAGACAACCCGGAGTTGATCGACTTCACCCGGCGCTTCTGGTGGACGTTGCCTCTGACGGTCATCGTGCTGCTGTTGGCGATGTTCGGCCACTACATTCCTGCGCTGCCAACGGCCACCCGCACGTGGCTGGAGCTTGCGTTGTCCGCGCCTGTGGTGTTGTGGGCGGGCTGGCCGTTCCTGGTGCGTTGCGTGCAGTCGATCCGCACCGGCAACCCCAACATGTGGACGCTGATCGGGATCGGCGTGAGCGCGGCGTTCGGTTACAGCGTGGTGGCGACCGTTGCACCGGGGCTGTTTCCGCCCTCGTTCCAGGAACACGGTCGCGTGGGTGTGTATTTCGAAGCGGCAGCGGTAATTATTTCGCTGACACTGCTTGGACAACTGCTCGAACTGCGTGCCCGCTCAAAAACAGGCGCGGCGATCAAGGCGCTGCTGGGCCTGGCGCCGAAAACCGCACGCCGCGTTATGGACGACGGCAGCGAGCAGGACATTCCGCTTGACCATGTACATGTTGGCTATGTCTTGCGCGTGCGCCCCGGCGAAAAGGTGCCGGTGGACGGCAGCGTGGTGGAAGGCCGTTCCAATGTGGACGAGTCGATGCTGACCGGCGAAGCCATGCCGGTCACCAAGCAAGCCGGTGATCGCGTCATTGGCGCTACGCAGAACAGTACCGGCGCGCTGCTGATCCGCGCCGAACAAGTCGGCTCGGCCACGGTGTTGGCGCGGATCGTGCAGCTTGTCGCGCAGGCGCAACGTTCGCGCGCGCCGATGCAGCGCATCGCCGACAAGGTCGCGTACTGGTTCGTGCTTGCGGTCGTGTCGGTCGCAGTCGCCACGTTCTTCGCGTGGGGCCTGTGGGGCCCGGAACCGTCATGGACGTGGGCGGTGCTCAACGCGGTGTCGGTGCTGATCATCGCCTGCCCGTGTGCACTTGGCCTGGCGACGCCGATGTCGATCATGGTCGCCACCGGCCGCGCCGCGCAGGCCGGCGTGCTGTTCCGAGACGCGGAGGCAATCGAGAATTTCCGCGTGCTGGATACGCTGGTGGTCGACAAGACCGGCACGCTCACCGAAGGCAAGCCGGCGTTCCGCAGCGTGTTGCCGATGACCGGCATCGACCCCGATGAGATCTTGCGCTTGGCTGCAAGTCTCGATCAGGGCAGCGAGCATCCGCTGGCCGAGGCATTGGTCAGCGAAGCCCGCACGCGTTCGCTGGCACTGGTGGCGGCGGAGGACTTCGATTCGATCACCGGCGCGGGCGTGCGCGGCACGGTCGATGGCCAAGCGCTGCTACTCGGCAACCGGGCGCTGATGACGGACAACAACATCGCAGCCGAAGCGCTTGCCGCCGAAGCGGACGGCCTGCGTAACGACGGCGCCAGCGTCATGTTCCTCGCCGCGGACGGTGCATTCCTGGGATTGCTGGCGGTGGCCGATCCAATCAAGCCCTCCGCCGGCCCGACCGTGGCGGCGTTGCAGGCCAGCGGCTTGCGCGTGGTGATGGCGACCGGCGATGGCAGCGGCACCGCGAAAGCAGTCGGCCGCGCGCTGGGTATCGATGAAATCCACGGCGATGTCACCCCGGAAGACAAGGCGAAGCTGGTGCGCAGCTTGCAAGCACAAGGCCACAAGGTCGCGATGGCCGGTGACGGCATCAACGATGCGCCTGCGCTGGCCAGCGCCGACATCGGTATTGCGATGGGCACCGGCACCGACGTCGCGATGTCGAGCGCGCAGGTGACCCTGGTCAAGGGCGATCTGCGCGGGATTCTAAGAGCACGCGAACTATCCACCGCGACCGTGCGCAACATGCGTCAGAACCTGACGTTCGCCTTCCTCTACAACGCGATCGGCGTGCCAATTGCTGCCGGCGTGTTGTACCCGGTATTCGGACTCGTACTCAGCCCGATGATCGCCGC
>JBDSGA010000101.1:0-23741 GCA_039919235.1 Thermomonas sp.
GCGATGACCAAGCGCGGCCTGATCATCTTCGTGGGCGCAACCGGCACCGGCAAGTCGACGTCGCTGGCCGCGATGATCGGCTATCGCAACCAGAACTCGACCGGCCACATCATCACCATTGAAGATCCGATCGAATTCGTGCACAAGCACGAGGGCTGCATCATTACCCAGCGCGAAGTCGGCATCGATACCGACAGCTGGGACAACGCGCTCAAGAACACGCTGCGCCAGGCGCCGGACGTGATCATGATCGGCGAGGTGCGCACCCGCGAGGGCATGGATCACGCCATTGCCTTCGCCGAGACCGGTCACTTGGTGTTGTGCACCTTGCATGCGAACAACGCCAACCAGGCGATGGATCGCATCATCAACTTCTTCCCGGAAGATCGGCGCAGCCAATTGCTGATGGACCTGTCGATGAACCTGAAGGGCGTGGTCGCCCAGCAATTGATCCCGACTCCCGACGGCAAAGGGCGCCGGGTGGCGATGGAGATCCTGCTCGGCACGCCGCTGGTGAAGGATTATCTGCGGGATGGCGAGATCCACAGGCTCAAGGAAGTGATGAAGGAGTCCGTGGAAATGGGCATGAAGACCTTCGACCAGAGTTTGTTCGAGCTTTATCAGGCGGGTGAAATCAGCTACGAGGATGCGTTGCGCTTCGCCGACTCGTCCAACGAAGTGCGCCTTCGCATCAAGCTGGCGCAGGGTGGCGATGCGCGCACGTTGGCCCAAGGCCTGGACGGCGTGGAAGTCGCCGAGGCACGTTGAGCGCGGGCGTATAGAGCTTCGCTCCGCGGTATGCGCAGGCTAGAATTGCGCCATGCCAAGCGGAATGCCAAGCGAGTCGTCGCCACTATCCAATCAGCTGCTGGTGGCGCTGCCTGCGCTGCACGATCCGCATTTCGCGCGCAGCGTGACCTTGGTCTGCCAGCACGATGGTGACGGTGCGATGGGCGTGATGGTCAACCGTGCGTCCGAATACACGCTGGGCGAAGTGCTGCAGCAGATGGGCATCAGCAGTGACTCAGATGCCTTGCAGTCGCAGATTGTCCTGGCAGGTGGCCCGGTGCATCCGGAACGAGGCTTCGTCTTGCATGACGGCGAGCGCGAATGGGACTCGAGCCTGGTCGTGGGTGATGGCCTGTTCCTGACGACCTCGCGCGATGTGCTGGAGGCGCTGGCCCGCGGCGAAGGCCCGGCGCAGGCCGTGGTGGCCTTGGGTTGCGCGGGTTGGGGAGCAGGCCAACTGGAGCAGGAACTGGTCGATGACAGCTGGCTGATGGTGCCTGCGGGTCGCGGATTGCTGTTCGATCTACCGCTGGAACAGCGTTGGCAGGCCGCGGCTGGGAGTATCGGCGTGGACCTGATCAATTACGCCGGCCACAGCGGTCACGCATGAACCAGCCGCAAGCGCCTGTTGATGCCATCCGCCGCGACGGCACCGTGCTTGGTTTCGACGTCGGCACACGCAGGATTGGCGTCGCCGTGGGCAGTGCCTTCGGTACCGGTGCGCGCGCGTTGGCGGTCGTCGATGTGCATGCCGGCAGCCCGGACTGGAGCGAGATCGAACGCCTGCGCCGCGAATGGCGGCCAGATGGATTGATCGTGGGTGACCCGATGACGATCGACGGCGGCGACCAGCCGATCCGCAAGGCAGCGCAGGCATTCGCGCGCCAGTTGCGCGAGCGCACCCAACTTCCGGTAGTGATGGTGGACGAGCGCGGCAGCTCGATCGAGGCCGCGCACCGTTTCGCCGACGAGCGCGCCACTGGCCGCAAGCGCCGTCGCGATGCCGTCGCGCTGGATGCGGTTGCGGCGGCCGTCATTGTCGAGCGCTGGCTTGCTGCGCCTCAGGATGCGGTGGTCGTGACATGAGCGCACAGATGGATGGACAAGGCAGGCTGAAACACCTGCTGACCTTGGATGGCATGCCCCGCGTCATGCTTGAACAGCTCTTGCAGCGCGCCGAAGCCTTGGGCGCGTATGCCCATGGCGGTACGGAACTTCGCGCTGTGCTCGCGGGCAAGGCGATCTGCACGTTGTTCTTCGAAGCATCCACCCGCACGCGCTGCAGCTTCGCCTTGGCTGCACAACGTCTTGGCGCGGATCTGCTCAATTTCGATGCATCGACGGCGTCCATCACCAAGGGCGAGAGCGATGTCGATACCCTGAAGACGCTTGAAGCGATGGGCGTGCAGGGCTTCATCGTGCGACACAAGGAGGACGGGGCTGTCGCCACGCTGGCGCATGCCGCGCATGCAGGCACCGTGCTGGTCAATGCCGGTGATGGGCGCAGCAACCACCCCACCCAAGGCCTGTTGGACATGTTGACACTCAGGCAAGCGAAGGGAGCGGATTTTTCAGGGCTGAAGGTTGTGATCGTCGGTGACCTCAAGCATTCACGCGTGGCCCGCAGCGATTTGCACGCGTTGCGCGCACTGGGCACCGGCGAAATCCGCGTGTGTGGACCGGCCGCGCTGCTGCCGGACGACAACACCTTGCATGATTGCGTCGTGGGCGACGATTTTGACGCCATGCTGGATGGTGCCGACGCGGTGATGATGCTGCGCCTGCAGCGCGAGCGAATGGCAGAAGGTCTGGTGACATCGCTCGATGACTACCATCGCGATTTCGGCTTGAATTCAACGCGACTGCGGCGCGCGGCGCGCGATGCGATCGTGATGCATCCCGGGCCGATGAACCGCGGCATCGAGATCACCGATGACGTCGCCGATGGCCCGCAATCGCGTGTGTTGCAACAGGTCGCCAATGGCGTGGCGGTGCGCATGGCGGTGCTGGAAGCGTTGCTGGCTTAGTGGTCTCGCTCTTGGCGCGGTCAGTGCAACAACACCGCCGTCGCCAGCCCTAGGAAGCTGAGGAAGCCCATCACGTCGGTGACGGTGGTCAGGATCACGCCACCGGCGAGTGCAGGATCGAAGCCCAGGCGCTTGAGCGTCACAGGCACCATCACGCCAGCCAATGCCGCTGATAGCAGGTTGATGGTGAGCGCACTGGCGATCACCAGTGCCAGCGGCCATTGGCCGAACCACAACCAGACGATGCCGCCCAGCGCGGTGCCCAACGCGATGCCGTTGAGCGCGGCAACGCGTATTTCCTTCCAGATCAGCACATTGAGATTGGTCGCGCCGAGCTGGCCGAGTGCAAGTCCGCGAATCACCAGCGCGAGCACCTGAGTACCTGCGTTGCCGCCCATGCCGGCGACGATCGGCATCAGCACCGCCAGTGCGACGATCTGCTGGATGGTGGCCGCGAAGCGTCCGACCACGGATGCCGCGAGGAAGGCCGTCGCCAGGTTGATGCCGAGCCAAAGCAACCGCCGCCGCGTCGCCCGCGCCACTGGCGAAAACAGATCCTCGTCCTCGTCCAGGCCGGCCGCGCCGAGGGCCTGGTGCTCGGCTTGTTCGCGGATGATGTCGACCACGTCATCAATCGTGATGCGGCCGAGCAGGATGTTGTTGTCGTCTACCACTGGCGCGGAAATCCAGTCGTGGTCGGAGAACTCGCGTGCCACTTGTTCGGCGGACGCCTCGACGTTGATCGCAGAGAGATCGCTGTCGATCAACGCATTGATCGGCGTATGGGTATCGCAGGTGACCAGGCTTTGCAGCGCGACCCAACCAATCAGCTGGTGGCGGCGGTTGACCACGTACAGGTGGTCGGTGTGGTCGGGCAATTCCGCGCGCAAGCGCAAGTAGCGCAGCACCACGTCAACCGTGGTGTCCGCGCGCACGGTCACCACATCCGGATTCATCAGGCGGCCGGCACTGTCTTCGTCGTACGAGAGCACCTGTTCCAGGCGCTCGCGGTTCTCGCGGTCCATCGCCCGGAGCACTTCTTCGATGACCGTGTCGGGCAGGTCCTCGACCAGGTCTGCCAAGTCATCGATGTCGAGGTCTTCGACCGCGGCGACCAACTCGTCCTGGTCCATGTCAGCGATCAGGCCTTCGCGGACCTCGTCGCCGACGTGGACCAGCACCTCGCCATCGTCTTCAGGATCGACCAGCCCCCAGACAATCGTGCGTTTGCCTGGTGGCAGCGATTCCAGCAGGTTGCCGATCTCGGCCGGCGATAACGTGTTGACCAGCCGCCGCACCGGACCCAGCCGCCCGCTGTCCAGCGCGTCCGATAGCAGGCGCAGCTGGCGCGCGGTCTTGTCGTGGCGGACGGCTTCGGCCATGGATGGCTTCCGGCTGGAGGTGGGGACGCAGCGCGTCGCGACACGCAGGTCCGGATCAAGCGTTCATCACATCATTATCGCGGACAATCGAGGTGCCTGCCCACCTTTTCGCATGCTCAGGTGGGCGAATGTGCCGCCAGCCAGCGTTCGATGCCTGCGCGATCACGCGCGCGCAGCAAGGCGGGTGCATGCGCGCGTAGCGAGGCCAGGTCACAGCCACGGATCGCGCGGCGTACTTCCAGCAAGGTGGCCGGATGCAGGCTGAGCTCGGACAGGCCAAGTGCGAGTAGCAGCGGGGTGAACATGGCATCGCCGGCGATCTCGCCGCAAACCGACACGGGCCTGCCACGGCGGTTGCCGATGCGCACCACGTCGCGCAGCAGCCGCAGCAGGGCCGGATGCAGCGGCGTATACAGTTCACCGAGTGCGTCGTTGTTGCGATCCGCGGCAAGCAGGTACTGGACAAGATCATTGGTGCCAATCGACAGGAAGTCGCAGGCACTGATGAAGGTCGGCAACGACAACGCGGCCGACGGCACTTCGATCATTGCGCCCAGCGGGATCTTGTCGGCCATTTGCGAGCCTTCCCGTGCCACCTCGCGCATCGCCACGCGCAGCATGTCGCGCACTGCGAACATTTCCTCCGCGCCGCTGATCATCGGTACCAGGATGCGCACCGGTCCATAGCCGGAGGCGCGCACGATCGCGCGCAGCTGCGTCAGCATCAGGCCCGGGCGCGACAGTGAAAGGCGCACGCCACGCAGGCCGAGCGCCGGGTTGGGTTCGTTGCGCAAGGCCAGGCCGGTGTTGTCGGCCTTGTCGGCGCCGACATCCAGGGTGCGGATGGTCACCGTGCGGCCGGTCATGCCCAGCACTAGGTCGCGATAGGCGCGGAACTGGGTCTCTTCGTCCGGCACGGTGTTGCTGTTGATGAACAGGTATTCGGTGCGATACAGGCCGACGCCGGCCGAGCCCAAGGCATGCGCTTCTGCCACGTCCTCGCGCGATTCCGCATTCGCCCAAAGCTTGATGTCGGCGCCGTCGAGTGTGCGGCTTGGTTCGCGGCGCAAGCGGTTGAGCTGGCGTTGTTCGCGACGTGCGTTGGTGGTCCGCGCATGGTGCTCGCGGAGGTCGGCGGCATTGGGTTCCAGCACCACCAGCCCGGTGCTGCCGTCGATGATCAGGACATCGCCGTCATTGACCTTCTGCAACACGGCTGCGGCACCGACCACCAGCGGCATGTGCAGGCTGCGAGCCAGGATCGCGCTGTGGGAGAGCGCGCTGCTTGCGGCGGTGACGACGCCGATCACGCCTTGTGCATGCAGTTGCGCAAGATCCGCCGGGCCGATGTTGTCGGCGACCACGATTTCGCCAGCGACGCCTTGTAGATCCGCCTTGCGCCGATTGAGCGCGGCGTACAAGCGCCCGATCACCTGGTCGATGTCGTCGATGCGGCTGCGCAGGTACGGGTCGTCGATGCCGTCGAAGACGGCGGCGATGCGATCGCGTTGCAGGCGCAGCGCGTAGTCGGCGGAATAGCGTCCGCTTCGAATCAGTTCGTCGATGCCTTGCAGGAGTTCCGGATCATCCAGCAGCAATGCATGCAGGTCGAGGAATTCGCCGACTTCGTGGGCCAGTGCGCCATGCAGGCGTTCGCGCAACACGCGCATCTCTTCGCGGACCGTGACCACTGCGCCGTGGATGCGTCGCAGTTCGGCGTCGACCTGCTCGGGCGCGATGTGTGTTTCCTCGACGTCCAATGCATGCGGCAAACGCACGCGTGCCCGTCCCAGCGCGCTGCCACGTGCGGCGGCGTTGCCTGACAGGACTTTCCGCATCAGCTGTCCTCGTCGAAACGACGTTCGAACAACGCGCTCACGGCATCTGCAGCGGCCTGCTCGTCATCACCGTCAACGCGCAGGACGATCGTGGTGCCGGTCGCAGCCGCCAGCAGCATCACGCCCATGATGCTCTTGGCATTGACCTCGCGGCCGCGCGCTTCCAGCGTGGCTTGGCAGCGGAACGTGGAGAGCAGCTGGACGAGTTTGGCGGTGGCGCGCGCATGCAGGCCGAGGCGGTTGATGATGGTCAGGTCGCGCTGGATCATGGGGTGGTCCGTGCTGGATTTGCTGCGGGGTGGTGGTATTCCGATTGGTGCCTGGATCTCGTTATTGGCAGTTCAAGCGTCGTCCAAGATGACGCCGTTGCGTGCGCCGGCGGTGGCGACTGCAGGCAATTCATCCAGTTCGAGGTCCGCATAATTCATTACCCGCAGTAGCATCGGCAGGTTCAGCGCCGACACGCGCCGCACTGGCGTGCCGAGTCGCGCAAGCCGTGCCGCGATGTTGCTTGGACTGGCGCCATACAGGTCAGTCAGTACGAGCACCCCGTGGCCGCCATCGACACGGCGCAGCGCGGCGCTCGCTTGCGGTAGCAGCACATCGGGATCTGCATCGAAGGGTACTTCGAAGGCTTCGGTCGTCAGCGGCAGCTTGCGCAGCAGGCGCGTGGCGACATCCAGCATCGGCTTGCCGATGCCTTCGTGGGTGATGAGCAGGATACCGACGGACATGCCTGCAAGTTAGCAGACGCCGGTGACATCACGAAAGCACGAATCTCTTCCCAGTGGAAAGCGTCAATCCAGTTCGCGGTGGTGGGTTGCCACTTCTGCCCAGCCGGTTTCGCGGCAGTGGCGGGCGAGCCGTTCGGCGAGATAGACCGAGCGATGGCGACCGCCTGTGCAACCGAATGCCACGGTGACGTAGCTGCGCGTGTCGTTTTGCAATTTCGGCAACCACGTATCCAGGAAGCCCTGGACCTGGTTGACGTAGATGCGCACGTCTTCGTCGCTTTCCAGATACTCGCGAACGTCGGCGTCGCGTCCGGACAGCGGCCGCAGGCGCGCATCCCAATGCGGATTCGGCAGCACGCGCGCATCGAACACGAAGTCCGCTTCGGCAGGCACGCCGCGCCGGTACGCGAATGACTCGAACAACAGTGACAGTCCGCCGCCGCTGAGTCCGTATTCGGTCAGGATCTGCCGGCGCAACTGATGGACATTGAGCGTACTCGTATCCAGCACGCTGTCGGCGATTTGCCGCAACGGCTTGAGCGCTTGCCGTTCCAGCG
Source organism: Thermomonas sp. (assembly GCA_039919235.1). GTDB lineage: Bacteria > Pseudomonadota > Gammaproteobacteria > Xanthomonadales > Xanthomonadaceae > Thermomonas. The sequence goes on from JBDSGA010000101.1 coordinate 7,328, forward strand.
AGATCGCGTCCGCAAGCACCAGGCCAATATGGCTCAGCGGATGCCGTCGCCGCGTATCCGCGTAACGCCGCAGCAAGATGTCGCTGTCGGTGTCGAAGAACAATAATTTCGGGTCCAGCCCCAGTGCGCCCACCTGCGAGAGCACTTCCGGCACGTCCGCCAAGTCGCCCAAGGTGCGTGCATCGATGCCGACTGCGATCTTCTCCGGCGGGTTGTCATTGGCCAGGATGCGGCGCACGAATTCCGGCAACAACTCCGCCGGTAGGTTGTCGACGCAGTAGTAGCCCAGGTCCTCGAACGTATTCAGTGCGAGTGACTTGCCCGACCCGGATAACCCGCTGACGATCACCAAGGGTGGTGGCGCGCGCCCGGTCATGTCGCGCTCTCCAGGAAATGACTGTGGCGGGCCATGAAGGCGGCCGCCGGATCCACGCCTTTCGATCGCAGGAGGTGCATGCGCGTTGCGGCTTCGGTAAGCACCGCCAGATTGCGCCCGGCCATCACCGGCAAGGTGATCATCGGCACATCCAGGTCAAGCAGGCGGCGGTTGCCAAGATCGCCGGTCAATCGTTCCAGTCCGCCCGGCTTGGGCTCGAGCGACGGTTTGCTCAAGTGCACGATCATGCGCAGGTACTTGTTCCGCTTGACGGCGGTATCGCCGAACATCTGGCGGATATTGAGCACCCCCAAGCCGCGCAATTCGAGCATGTCCTGCAGCAGTTCCGGGCAGGTACCATCGAGCACGTCGGGCGCGATCTGGGTGAACTCAGGGGCATCGTCTGCGACCAGTCGATGCCCGCGCGTCACCAGTTCCAGCGCAAGTTCGCTCTTGCCCGAGCCAGACTCGCCGGTGATCAGCACGCCGATCGAATAGATCTCCATGAACACGCCGTGCATGGTGATTCGCGGTGCCAACGTGCGGGCCAGCCGATATTGCAGGTGATTGAGCAATTCATGGCCACGTCGTGGCGAGCCCCATAGCGGTGTGTCGGATTCCTCGGCCGCGACGCGCAGGTCTTCCGGGCAGGGCTGGTTCTTGCTGATCACCAGCGCCAGCGGACGATAGTTGATGACGCGGTGGATGATTTCCAATCGCTGGCGTGCATCCAATCCATCCAGCCAACTCAGTTCTTCCGTGCCGAGGATCTGCACCTTGTTCGGATAAATCGTGTTGAGGTAGCCAGCCAGCGAAGGGCGCCGCGCCACCGTGTCCACAGCCTCCACGACACGTTCCGCCGCCCCTTGCTGGCCAGCAAGCCAGCGCAGTTCGAGCCGCTCGTGCTGTTGCTCGAAGAGCTCCGCGGCGGTGATGCGGGCGGCGTTCATCGGCTCATCTGCAGGAGGCGGGGTTGATCAGGATGCCGGCGGTCAGCCCAGTGTGCCGTCATGGGCGATGCTCTCACCACGGTGGTGGTCGGTGATGCGCTCCTTGTGCTTCATCAGCAGGCGATCAAGCTTGTCGGTCAACAGGTCAATCGCGGCGTACATGTCCACGCCGTTTGCAATCGCGTGCAACGGTGCCCGGCCCGCAACGGTAATGGTGGCTTCGGCACGATGCTCCGGCTTGTCCAGGCCCAGCTGGACGCGAATCTCGCAGGGGTGTTCGAAGTGCCGGGACAGGCGGGTCATCCGGGTTTCCACGTAATCGCGCAGGGCTGGGGTGACTTCCATTTGCTGGCCGTGGGTTTCGATCTGCATGTGACCTCCTTCGACGTGATGGGCCGGCCGGTGGGGTCCGGACGGCAGGTCGCGTGCCTCCAGCCTAGCCGATGCGCACGCGTTCGTGGGATGGCGGGATGTGCAAGGCTTCGCGGTACTTGGCGACGGTGCGTCGTGCCACCGGCACACCTTCCGCCTTGAGCGTATCGGCCAGTCGCGCGTCGGACATGGGTTTGCGCGGATTCTCGGCGTCGACCAGTTTGCGGATCATGTCCTGGATGGCGGTACTGGACGCACTGCCACCACCTTCGGTCTCGATGCCGGAGGCAAAGAAGTCACGCAGGGCAATCGTGCCGCGTGGGGTGCGCACGTACTTGCGTGCAATGGCGCGGGAGACGGTGGACTCATGCAGGCCCAGTTCGCTGGCGATGCTGCGCAGGGTCAGCGGCTGCAGCGCCTGCGCGCCGAATTCGAGGAACCCCGCTTGTTCGCGCACCAGGCAGCGCACGACCCGCAAGAGTGTGTCGGCGCGGGATTCCAGTCCTTTCAACAACCAGCGTGCTTCTTGCAGGCGGCCGCGCAGGTAGTCGGCATCGGGTGTGCTGGCGCCCTGGATCATTTGTTCGTAGCCGCGATGGATCGCGATGCGCGGGGTTGCCCCGGCGGCCAAGGCCACCCGCCACAGGCCCTGCTGGCGCCAGATCACGCAGTCGGGGATGACGTAGGTACCTGCTGGCATGTCGCCATGTTGCGCGCCGGGGCGCGGATCCAGACTGCGGAGCAGCTCGACCGCCTCCCGCGCGGCTTCGTGTGCGCAGTCCAGCTCGGAACACAGGCCCTCGAGGCCGATTTTCGGCAACCTGGGCAGTGCACCCTCGGTAACGGTGATAGCCAATGCGCGGCCTGGCGTGTCCGGCGCCAGTACGCGAAGTTGCAGGCGCAGGCATTCGCCGAGGTCGCGCGCGCCGACACCCACGGGATCGAACTGCTGGATCCGATGCAGCACCATCAGGATCTCGCCAGTGCTGGCGTCCAGTGCCGGCTTCACACTTTCGGCAATCAGATCGAGGCCATCACGCAGGTAGCCGTCGTCGTCGATGGCATCGATCAGGGCTACCCCGATCGACAGGTCACGCTGGCTGAAATGGCCGAGGTGCAGTTGCCAGAACAGGTGGTCATGCAGCGTTTCCGCAGTGGCGGCACGTTCTGCTGCAGCATCGAAGCCATCACCGCTATCAGATGATGGGCCCACGCGCTCCTGCCACGGCTCGCCTTCGCGATCCCAGCGTTCTTCCACGAACTCCTGTTCGTGCGCCACTTCGGCACCATCCGCATCGCGCGTTTCATGTGCATCGGCGGGGCCTGTGGCATCGTCCTCGGCCCAGTCCAGCAGCGGATTGCTGGCCATCGCTTCGGCGACTTCCAGTTCCAGCTCTGCGGTGGATAGCTGCAACAGCCGGATGGCCTGGCGCAGTTGTGGCGTCAAGATCAGGTGCTGGTGCAGCGCGGGGGACAGACGCGGCTTCATTGGACTGAGCATATCGTCAGCCGCTTCAAAAAACTGCTGTTGTCCCGATCGCAAGTCATCCGATGCAGGCGCATCGAGACCGGCTAGGCGCTACAGCCGGAAGGCATCGCCCAAGTAGACGCGCCGTACATCAGGATTGGCCAGCAGCGCATCGGGCGCACCCTGCGCCAGCACCGCGCCATCGGCCAGGATATACGCACGATCGCAGATACCGAGCGTCTCGCGCACGTTGTGGTCGGTGATCAACACGCCGATGCCGCGATCCTTCAGGTGTTTCACGATGCGCTGGATTTCGTTGACCGAGATCGGATCAACGCCGGCGAAGGGTTCATCCAGCAGGATCAAGCGTGGTTTGCCAGCCAGCGCGCGGGCAATTTCCACGCGGCGGCGCTCGCCTCCTGACAGGCTTGATCCGGATTGGTCGGCGACGTGGCCAATCTGCAATTCATCGAGCAGGTCGGATAGTTCACGAGTGCGGCTGCTCGCGTCGAGATCCTCGCGTAATTCCAGTACCAGGCGGATGTTGTCACTGACCGACAACTTGCGGAATACCGAGGGTTCTTGCGGCAGATAGCCCACGCCAAGCTTGGCACGCGAATACATCGGCTCCTGGGTGATGTCGTTGCCGTCCAGGGTAATCGTCCCTGCATCAGCTGGTACGAGTCCGACGATCATGTAGAAGCACGTGGTCTTGCCGGCGCCGTTGGGGCCGAGCAGGCCGACGACTTCGCCGGCGTCCAGGGTCAGGCCGAAGTCGCGGACGACCTCGCGCGCGCCGTAGCGCTTGCGCAGGCCCTTTGCCACCAGCATCAGGGGTTGCCCACGCTGGCAGGTGCCGCGGCTTTTGCAGGTTGCGCCTGTGCACTCTTGGGCAGGATGCGCATCTTGACCCGGCCATTGCCGTCACCACCGCTTTCCACTTGACCGGTCTTCATGTTGTAGACCACGCGTTGGCCGTTCAACGTGCCCCGTTGCTGGACGATGTTGACGTTGCCGGTGAAGACCACGACTTGGGTCTTGAGGTTGTAGTCGACGTTGCTGGACGTGGCATTGATCTGGTTGCCATCGTCCATTGCCTGTCGCAGGGTCACGCCGCCACTGAGCAGCGCGCGGCTGGGATCGCCGCCGCTCTGTTCGATGATCGCCTTCGCCGCGGTCACGTTCAAAGAACCCTGCGAGATGATGACATTGCCGGTCAGGGTGCAGGTGTCGTTGGCGCCGAAGCCGCACACTTGATGTGCGGCCTCGATGTCCATGGGCTGGTTGCGGTCGCTGGTGCGCGCCTGCGCACCCATCGCGACTACCGTGGCCAGCAAGGCCAGCAACAGGGCCGGGAATTTAACGGGTCGCATGGACATAGCGGGAATGCACATCGGAGAGGAGGGCGATTTGCTGGCGGTGGAAGTCCGCTTCCAGGCCACGGCCGCGCATTGTAAGGCCGGGGCGGGTGACGATCACGGCTACCGTGGACGTTGCGCGGTTCGTGCGTGGGAAAAGGTTCAGTTCCGAGGTTTCGATACGCGTGGGTGGCGGCACTTGCGCAGGACTGGTGGCGACCACGTCGCCGCGCAGGCGCAGCTCATGGCCATCCTCCGGCACGAAGCCTTGATTGGCGCGGACTTCCCAGTACGCGCCGTTGCGGTTCGGCACCAGGAACAGCGGGGTGAGCAGCGTCATCGACTTGCCACCGAGGTCGCGCTGCAACTCCGGGCCGCGCAGGGTGAACGCTTCCTTGCCGTCACTGTCGAGCGAGACGATCTCGTAATTGCGCAATATGTAGTCCGCGCGCTTGGCCACGGTTTGATCAGGAGTGCTGGAGGAATACCTCCATACCGACCAGCCGCTGGCAATGACCGCAAGCAGCAAAAAAACAGTCAGCCCACTGCGCCAGCTCAAGACGTTGCTCATCAGGGATGTTCCCCGTGGGCCAGGATCGCTTCGACTTTGCCCTGCGCATGCAGCAGCAAGTCGCAGGCGTCGCGCGCGGCACCCAAGCCCCCGTCGCGCGGCGCCACCCAATGGGCCGCGGACAACACCCATGCATGTGCATTGGCTGGGGCGATGGCGAGGCCGACGCCGCGCAGCGTGGCCAGGTCGGGCAGATCGTCGCCCATGAACGCGACGGCTTCCATCCCGATCCCCATATCCGACGCAATCTTCTGCATGCAGGCCAGCTTGCCGCGTTCGCCGACGTGCACGTGCGGAATCTGCAGTTCACGGCCGCGCTGTTCGACCACCGGGCTGTTGCGCGCAGTCACCAGCGCAGTGGCGATACCGGCGTGGCGCAACAGCACCAGGCCCAGTCCGTCCTGCACATGGAACGCCTTGGCTTCGTGGCCATCGGTGCCATACAGCAGGCGACCATCGGTCAGGGTGCCGTCCACGTCGAAACCGATCAGGCGGATGCTGGCGGCCCGTTGCATGACATAGGCAGGATAGGCGGGATGCGTCATCAGACCACCCGCGCGCGCAGCAGGTCGTGGATGTTGAGCGCGCCGACCACGCGCTGCTCGCCATCGACCACCAGCAGGGCACTGATCTTGTAGGTTTCCATCAGTTGCGCGGCCTCCACTGCCAATGCGCCTGCATCAATCGTGCGTGGCGTACGCGTCATCACAGCGGCAATAGTCGTCTGGCGCAAATCAACATTGGCATCGTCCAGGCTGCGCCGCAGGTCGCCGTCGGTGTACATGCCGAGCAAGCGGCCGCCGCTATCGACCACTGCCGTCATGCCCAGGCGTTTGCGGCTCATTTCCACCAGCGCAGCGCTGATGCTGGCGTCCGGTCCGATGCGTGGTACGTCGTCACCGGAATGCATGACGTCGGTGATGTGCAACAACAGACGCCGGCCCAGTGCGCCGGCCGGATGCGAGCGGGCGAAGTCGTCGGCGGTGAAGCCGCGCGCGTCCAGCAGCGCCACGGCCAGCGCATCGCCCATTGCCAGTGCGGCGGTGGTGCTGGAGGTGGGTGCGAGTGCCAGCGGGCAGGCCTCGGTCGGCACGGCGACGTCGAGGTGGACATCGCTTTCGCGAGCCAGCGTTGAATGCAGGCGACCTGTCATCGAGATCACGGTGTTGCCCTGGCGCTTGAGCGTCGGCAGCAACATCAGGATTTCGTCGCTCTCGCCGGAATAGGACAGCGCCAGCACGATGTCGGCATCGGTCACCATGCCGAGGTCGCCGTGGCCGGCTTCGCCCGGATGCATGTAGAACGCCGGCGTGCCAGTGGAGGCGAAAGTCGCGGCGATCTTGCGGGCTACATGCCCCGACTTGCCCATGCCGGTGCAGACCACCCGCCCCTTGCAGGCAAGGAGTGCCCGGCAGGCATCGCTGAACGCACCATCGATACGCGCCGCGACCGCATCCAACGCCGCACGCTCGAGCGCGAACACGCGCCGCCCGCTGGCGGCGAACTCGAAACGGTCGTCGGGTCTGGTTGGAGCGGCAGGAGGCACAGGGCTTTCCGTTAGACTGGCTCATTCAGTTTACGCGAGCGCTTGCCGACCAACCATGAACGCCGATGCGATCCGCCAGATGATAGAAACCGGCCTGCCCGGCGCCAGTGTTCAAGTGCAGGGGAACGATGGCGTGCACTTCGAGGCCACCGTGGTGTGCGATGCCTTTGCCGGCAAGCTGCCGCTGGCACGTCACCGCATGGTCTACGCCACGCTGGGAGCGCGCATGGGCGGCGAGATCCACGCACTGCAACTGCGCACGTTGACGACGGACGAGGCGGCAGGCTGATGCAGAAGATCCTGGTCCATGGCGGCGCTCGGCTGAGCGGAGACGTGCGCATTTCCGGCGCCAAGAATGCGGTGTTGCCGATCCTGTGCGCGACGCTGCTGGCCGACATGCCCGTGCGCATCACCAATGTGCCGCGGTTGCACGACGTGTTGACGACCGCGAAATTATTGGCCGGCCTGGGTGCGGGCGTGGATCACGATGCGGATGCAATGACCGTCGACCCGCGCAGCGTCAACCGCCACGTCGCGCCGTACGAACTGGTCAAGACCATGCGCGCATCGGTCTTGGTGCTCGGACCGTTGCTGGCGCGCTTCGGCATTGCCGAGGTCTCGCTGCCTGGTGGCTGCGCGATTGGTTCGCGACCGGTGGACCTGCACATCAAGGGCCTGCAGGCGTTGGGCGCCGAGATCACGGTCGAGCACGGCTTCATCAAGGGCAAGGTGACTGGGCGCCTGCGCGGTGCGCGCCATGTGTTCGAGCTGGTCAGCGTCGGCGCCACCGAGAACGTACTGATGGCGGCCGCCTTGGCGGATGGCACCAGCGTGCTTGAAAACGCGGCGATGGAGCCGGAGATCGTCGATCTGGCCGAGTGCCTGGTGGCGATGGGTGCCAGGATTGAAGGCGCGGGTTCATCGCGGATCGTGGTGCACGGCGTGGAACGGCTGCAGGGCTGCACGCATGCAGTGATTGCTGATCGCATCGAGGCCGGCACGTTCCTGGTCGCAGCTGCAATGACTGGCGGTCGGATCAAAGCCACGCACGCACGGCCGGACACGATGGACGCAGTGCTGGACAAGCTGCGCGAAGCGGGTGCCCACATCGAAATCAACGGTGATTGCATCACCCTGGACATGGACGGCAAGCGTCCACGTGCGGTCAATTTCACCACCGCGCCGCATCCGGCATTCCCGACCGACATGCAGGCGCAATTCATGGCGATGAACTGCATGGCTGACGGCGTTGGCGTGATCAACGAGACAATCTTCGAAAACCGCTTCATGCATGTGAACGAGTTGGTTCGTTTGGGCGCAGACATTCGCGTGGATGGCCACACGGCGGTCGTGCGAGGGGTCGAGAAACTCAGCGGTGCGCCGGTGATGGCCACGGACCTGCGCGCCTCGGCATCGCTGATCTTGGCTGGGTTGGTGGCAGAGGGCGACACCACCATTGATCGTATCTATCACCTGGACCGGGGCTACGAGAACATCGAAGCGAAGCTTTCCGGGCTGGGCGCAAGTATTCGTCGGATCGACTGACCCACGTTCTGCCGCGCATGAAAAAGCCCCGCATTGCGGGGCTTTTTTGTAGCTGCAATCGATGGGTCAATTCACTGATTTCAACACCAGATCGAGTGAATCCTTGCCGTCAGACTGTTGCAGGATCCGCGCCGGAACTGGCAACCCGTCGACCACCCAGACGGTGACCTGCTTGTTGTCGCTGGTGCGGCTGACTTTGGTTGCTGTCCGAGGCTTTCCGGCTACTGCAATGCTTTCCTGGCCGAGGTTCTGATATGTCTGCTGGCGGGCCACGCCATTGTCGACCATGCGGTAGGTGAGCGGCTTGCCGGCGGCGACGTCGCGGACGATGGCGAGGTTGAGCATCAACGCGTCCACGTCGCCCGCTTGCAGCTTGACTGGACCCATGCGGTCCGATTTGACGTCGCCTGTCCAGCGAGCTTCGCCCGCGGTCCAATCGTACGTCGCATTCTTCTGCGAATTCTTGATCAGCATCTGGGCGGAATCACTGCCTGACAACGGGCGCCAGGTGCCGCCCTTGTCTTCGAACACAGTGGTTTGCACCAACGAGGCAATCGGACTGTTCACGCTGAGCTGGTAACTCCAGCGGTTCCCGCCTGCAGAGGCCAGTTTCATCTGTGCATCGGTATGAATCGCGCCTTTCACAGTCGCATCGTAATTGGCAACGAAGGGTTTCACCGCCCAGGCAGGGCTGGAGATGCCGGCAAGCAACAGTGCGGTGGCGGACAAGATGGAGCGAATGGATTTCATGGACACGTGATTGGTTCCAGTTGGATCAGTCGCCGAGCCGAGCGGCAGCGCAAGCTAGGCAATGGGCGGTGATGTGGGGAAGAACTCTAGTCGTTGCGGCGTAAACAGGGCATGACCATCGAGGAAGGCGATACCGTCGTGTTCAGCCAGTCGACCACCTGCTGCCAGCTTGGCGACGTGTACCAGCAATGGGTGTTCGACCTGCAGGAGCCGTCCAGCAAGGCGCTCTGCGGTGTCGTCTGGGAGGATTGGAACTGGCGCTTGGGCGATAACGGCGCCGGCATCCAGTTCAGGTGTCACGAAATGCACGCTGGCTCCGTGCAAGCGATCACCCGCTTCCAGCGCGCGTGCGTGGGTATGCAGGCCGCGATACTTGGGCAGCAGCGAGGGGTGGATATTCAGCAGGCGCCCCCGGAAGCGTTCGACGAAGTCAGCGCCAAGGATGCGCATGTACCCGGCGCAGATTACCCAGTCCGGGTCAGCGGCCATTACTGCGTCTGCCAGGTCGGTATCGAACGCCTCGCGTGATGGGTAGGACTTCGGCGCGCGCGACCAGCGCAACGGCTCGGGTACGCGCTGTAGCGCGAAGGCACGTGGCTTGTCCGAGAACACCCCGACAAGCCTGGCGTGCAGCTCACCGGCATCGATGGCATCCAGCAGTGCCTGCAGGTTGCTGCCGCTACCAGACGCGAGGACGGCGATGCGCGCAGTCATGGCGTTGCGCCTGCGTGCTCAGCCAATCCGGGTCCGCTCGCCACCCGCGTGCGCGACCACTTGTCCGATGGGCCGATGCGACAAGCCGAGGCGGTCGAGATCGCTGGATACCGCTGCGACGTCGCCCGGCGCCAACACCAGCACGAAGCCAATCCCGCAGTTGAAGGTGCGCCACATTTCGGCGACTGGCACCGCGCCTTCGCGCTGCAGCCAGTCGAACACCGGTGGCAGTACGATGGCACTGGCATCGATCTCCAGCGCCAGTCCATCGGGTATGACGCGGATGATGTTCTCGGTCAGTCCGCCGCCGGTGATGTGCGCCATCGCGTGTGGTGAATGCCGCGAGAGCAAGTCGAGGATAGGTTTCACATAGAGTTTGGTCGGTGCCATCAGAGCATCGATCAGGCTGACGCCGCCCAGGTCGAGATCACCCGGCCGCCCGGCGCGATCGAAGATCTTGCGCACCAGTGAGTAGCCATTGGAGTGTGGGCCGCTGGACGCGATGCCGACCAGTACATCGCCGGCTCGCACCTTGCAGCCATCAAGCAGTTTGGATTTTTCCACTGCGGCCACGCAAAAACCAGCCAGATCATATTCGCCGGGCGGGTACATGTCCGGCATTTCCGCGGTCTCGCCACCGATCAGCGCGCAGCCGGATTCGGTGCAGCCAGCAGCAATGCCCCCGATCACCGCCGCGGCGGTGTCGATATCGAGCTTGCCGGTGGCGAAATAGTCGAGGAAGAACAGCGGTTCGGCACCCTGCACCAGCACGTCATTCACACACATCGCGACCAAGTCGATGCCGATGGTGTCGTGGCGACCAAGTTGCTGAGCCAGCTTGAGCTTGGTGCCAACGCCGTCGGTGCCCGAAACCAGCACCGGCTCGCGATACTTGCCCGACAGGTCGAACAACGCACCGAATCCGCCCAGGCCGCCCATCACTTCCGGCCGGAAGCTGCGCCTGACCAGTGGCTTGATGCGTTCGACGAGTTCGTTGCCGGCATCGATATCAACGCCCGCATCGCGGTAGGTCAGGGGAGTGGGTTGGGTCACGGAAGGCCTCGATGCGTTGGCGCGAGCGCGCCTGCGAAGTAGGCCATTTTAACGTGAAGGCCGGCCCGGCGTGGACGTGCTGGCCTCACTGCGGCACCATTCCCATATGCCGGGCATGCTGCCGGGGCAAGGACAGTCGGGCGATGCAGGTATGAACCACGAATTTCGACGAACGTCTTGGCGGGTGCTTTTGGCCACGCCGTTGTTGATGGCAGCGTTGTTGCTCGCCAGCGGACTGGCGCTTGCCCAGCGCACGGAAGGCGACCGGGCCGCGGCCAGCGGCGCTTATGAGGTCGAAACCAGCGTGCGCAACCAGACCGACGGCGAGCGCCAAGCGGCATTTCGCCGGGCGCTTGCGCAGGTATTGGCCAAGGCGACGGGTGACACGGCTGCGGCATCGCGGCCGGGCGTGCGGGAAGAGCTGGGCCGGGCCAAGGACTACGTGGACGGCTACGACTATCGCCAGGACGAAGGCATGTCGGCCAACGGCTCGCCGAGTTTCAAGACGATCCTGGTGACCCGTTTCAAGCGCGATGCGGTGGACGCGCTGGTCACGATGCTCGGCTTGCCTGTCTGGCCGCTGCCGCGCGCCAAACCAGTGCTGTGGCTTGCGATCGACGATGGTAGCGGTGCCCGTTTGGTCGGGCTTGCGCAGGCCAATGCTGCGCGGTCAGTGCTGGACCAGGCAAAGTCGCGTGGCTTCGGCCTCGGCCTGCCCGGCGGCAACGCGGCCGAACAGGCGGCAGTGGGCGCGATCTGGCGCGGCGATACGGCTGCCATCGCCAGCCTGTCGAATCGTTACAGCCCGCCGATGCAACTGCTGGGCAAGCTGTACCGAGACGCCGGCGGCTGGACTGCGGACTGGATCTTCGTCGACAAGGGCAAGGTAGTGTCGAAATGGACCACCAGCAGCCCGGATGCGCGCCGCGCGATGGGCGGCGGGGCCGATGGCGTGGCTGATGCGCTGTTCAAGCGTTACGCCAGATCCGGTAGCGGTGGTCCACCTGGCAGGTTCCGCGTGCGAGTCGTGGGCGTAACCAGTGCCGATGACTACATGCGCCTGGCGGGTTACCTGGGCGGACTGTCAATCGTCAAGCGGATCCAACCGGTATTTGCAACCGGTGATGTGCTGGAACTCGACCTCGACTTGGCGACGGGCATGGACGGTTTTGCGCGTTACGTGGAGCGCAACGGTGTGCTGAGGCGAGTGGACACCGTCACCGACAACGGCGTGCCTGGCGACGCCGGAATCACCACGACGCCACGCAGTGGGACTGCGACCTTCCGCCTGGGCGGCCGGGGCGACTGATGGCTGCTGGTGAGAGGGATACCGACCTGGGCAGCATCGCGGACTTCCTGCGCCGTCTGCAGTGGACAGCGCTCGGTGTGGGCATCTTGTGGGTGGTATGGCTGCTGGCACCGATCCTGAGTCCGTTCGTGTTCGCCGCGCTGCTGGGCTGGCTGGGTGATCCGCTGGTAGACCGCCTTGAACGTGCTGGGCGCGGGCGCAACACCGCAGTCATGTTGGTGTTCAGCGCCATGAGCCTGGTGCTGATCCTGGCGCTGGTGATCCTGGTGCCGTTGCTCGAGCGCCAAATCTTCACCCTGATGGAATCGCTGCCGGGCTATCGCGACTGGTTCATCGGTAGCGCATTGCCATGGTTGGAGCAGCGCACCGGCTTGCAGATCCTGGCGTGGCTCGACCCGGGCCGCCTGTTCACGCTGATCCGGGAACATTGGCAGGACGCCGGCGGTATCGCCGCTGCGGTCCTGGGTTACGTGTCGCGGTCGGGCTTCGCGTTGCTTGGACTGATCGCCAACATCGTGCTGTTGCCGGTGCTGACGTTCTTCTTCCTGCGTGATTGGGACCTGCTGGTGGAGCGCGTCGGTGCGCTGATTCCGCGCGACCACTTCAGCATCGTGCGCAAGCTCGCGATGGAATCGGATGCGGTGCTTGGCGGCTTCCTGAAGGGACAGATGCTGGTGATGCTGATCCTTGGCGTGCTGTATGGCGTCGGCCTATGGGGGATCGGCCTGGACTTGGGCATCCTGATCGGCATCATTGGTGGCGTGCTTACCTTCGTCCCTTACCTGGGGCCGGCCACGGTGATCGTGCTTGGGGGAATCGCCGCACTGGTGCAGTTCGGCGACTGGCAGCACTTGGCCGGTGTGGCGGTGGTGTTCACCATCGGCCAGGTGATCGAGAGCTATTGGCTGACCCCTAAACTTGTCGGTGATCGCATTGGCCTGCATCCGATGGCGGTGATTTTCGCAGTGCTTGCAGGCGGCCAATTGTTCGGCTTCCTGGGCATGTTGCTGGCACTGCCCGTTGCCGCGGTGTCGAATGTGTTGCTGCGGCATGCGCGTGAGCGCTATACCCACAGCCGTTTGTACGCGGGCGACCGCCCGGCGATCGTATTGCAGGCTGGGCCGGCTCCCAGCGTGGTCGTGACCGGCAACGAACCCCCGACGGCCTGACATGTTGCCTGGCCAACCATTGGTGCCGCAGTTGCCGCTGGCGCTGCGGTTTCCGCCGGAGCAACGGCTAGAGACCTATCTGGGCGATGTGAGCGGTGTCGTGGCCCGCTTGCACGCAGTGGCCGAAGGCGCCTTGTCAGAAGTGCTGTATCTGCAAGGTGGCGCCGGCAGTGGCAAGACCCATTTGCTGCTCGGCGCCTGCGCGGCCGCTGAAGCCGTGGGCCGGCGCCCGCAGTATCTGTCGCTGGCGCGCGTGCGCGGCCATGTGCGCGATGCGTTCGAAGGCCTTGAGCATGCAGACATGGTCGCGTTGGATGACCTGGATGCAATTGGCGGCGCGCATGATGACGAAGTCGCTTTATTCGATCTACACAACCGTCTGCGCGATGCCGGGGTGGGCCTGCTGTATGCGGCGGTTGCGCCGTCAGCCGCGCTCCCGTTTGGTCTGCCGGACCTGCGTTCGCGGTTGGCGCAATGCACCTTGGTGCCCCTTCGCACGCTGGATGATGGGGGTCGTGCGGCGGTGTTACGCCAGCGTGCGTCGTCGCGAGGCCTGGTCTTCGATGACGCCGCGCTGGACTGGCTGCTGACGCGCTGCAGTCGTGATCTCTCTGATCTCAGTGCGATGTTCGACCGGATCGATCAGGCCTCGCTGGCGGCGCAGCGGCGCATCACCGTGCCGTTTCTGCGTCAGGTACTCGACCCAGGTTGAGCTTCAGTTCGAAGTGCGTCATCGAGTAGCTGCAAGCGCTGCGGGGTGCCGACATCCGTCCAGCGCCCGCGATGATGCGTGCCCGTCACGGCGCCGCGTTCCATCGCTGCGCGTAGCAATGGCGCGAGCTTGAAGCGGGGCGGGGTCCGTTCGGTCCCGGCAACATCACCGATCACATCGCGCCAGTTGGCGAACAGTGATTTGCGGTAGACACCGATACCGGAAAACGTCAGTCGCGGGTCGCCATTGGAATGCACATGGACGTCGCTGCCTATCGCGAAATCGCCGCGCGGATTGTGGGCGGGATTGTCGACCAGCAGCAGGTGCGCTTCGCCAATGGGCTCATGTGGCAGGAAGGCGAAGTCCACATCGGACCAGATGTCGCCGTTGACCGCGATGAAGGGCGCATCGCCCAGCCATTGCAAGGCATTGCACATGCCGCCACCGGTTTCCAGTGGCGTGCTGCCTTCATAGGCGTAATGGAGGCGCAAACCCCAGCGGCTGCCATCACCCAGGGCGTGCGGGAACTGCCCGGCCAGCCATGAGGTGTTGATCACGACTTCATCCACGCCAATCGCCGCGAGTTTCTCCAGATGCCACTCGATCAGACGCTTGCCGCCGACACTCAATAGTGGCTTTGGCGTGGTGTCGGTGAGCGGGCGCATGCGCTCGCCGAAGCCCGCTGCAAAAACGAGCGCCCTCATGCCTGCGCCACTGCCTGCAATCGCTCGATGGCAGGTTTGACCTTGTGCTCGATAAAACGATGCAGCTCCGCCAATTCCGGATAGCGCGGCAGCACGTCGTCGAGATAGATGAAAAAGCGCGGCACGTCAGCGAGGTATTTGGGTTTGCCATCGCGATGGTTCAGGCGGGCGAAGATGCCGATCACTTTCAGATGCCGTTGCACGCCGATGAGTTCCGCATCGCGCAGGAAGCGCGGCAACGGTGGCACCGGCAATCCCATGTCCAGCGCGCGCGCGTGGTAGTGCTCCAGCCAGCTCGACACGCGCACGGGTGGCCAGCTGAGGAATGCATCCTTGAACAAACTCACTGGGTCGTAGCCAATCGGGCCCCGCACCGCGTCCTGGAAATCCAGCACTGCTGGTCCATCGGGGGCGACCGTGGCATGGTCGTCTTGATGTGCCTGGACGGGCATCAGGTTGCGCGGCATGAAATCGCGGTGGACCAGTACTTGCGGCTGTGCCAATGCCCTATCGATCAGGAACCGATACGCAGCATCCAGCGTTTGCGTGTCCTCGCAGTCAAGGTTGATGCCCAGATGGTGGCCGCAAAACCATTCGTCGAACAGGTGCAATTCCCGCGCCAGCATCGCCTCGTCGTAGGCGGGCAGGTCAGTCGGCGGAGTGATCGCCTGCAGCTTCAACAACTGGGTGATTGCTTGATTGAACAGCAGGTCGGCATTGCCGCTGTTGATCACCTGCAGGTAGGTGTCCGCCCCGAGATCTTCCAGCAGCAGGAAGCCAGCCTCGACCTCTTGCGCCAGCACGCCCGGTACGCGCACGCCGCCGGATTCCAGCAGGGCGCGAATGCGCAGCCATGGCTGCACGGCTTCCTTGTCCGGTGGCGAATCCATGACGATGACGCTCTTCACCAGGCCGTTGCCGTCTGGCGTTTGCACCCGCCAATAGCTGCGGAAGCCGGCATCCGTCGATGCACGCACCGGGGTCGCATCCGGGTCGCCCATTGCTTCGCGTGTCCAGGCTGTTCGCGCAGCCGCGCGGGAATCTTGGTTTGCTTCAGGTTCGCTCATGGGTCAAGGGTAAACTGCCGCATCGATCCGGGCGACCACGCAGGAAGAAATAACGATGTCGAAGCTGCAGCCCGTGCTGCTTTCTGGGGGTTCTGGAACCCGGCTATGGCCGCTCTCGCGCGAGGCCTATCCGAAGCAGTTCCTGGCACTGGCCGGCGAGGACACCATGTTGCAGGCGACCTGGCGGCGGGTCGCGGCGCTCGCCGATGCGCCGCCCATTGTCGTGGCTGGCGAGGACCACCGCTTCCTGGTCGCCGAGCAGCTGCGCCAGATCGACGCGCCGCCGCCCGCGATCCTGCTGGAACCCATGGGCCGCAATACCGCGCCGGCAATTGCCGCGGCGGCAATGCAGGCGATGCAGGATGGCAGCGATCCGTTGTTGCTCGTGCTGCCGTCTGATCACGTGGTGCGCGACGAGGCGGCGTTCCGCGCGGCGGTCAGTGCGGCCATGCCAGCGGCGCAAGCGGGCGCACTAGTTACCTTCGGCATCGTGCCGAATGCACCGGAAACGGGATTTGGCTACATCCAGGGCGATACAAGCGCGGCGGGTCATGGTGATGGGAATAGCGTGCGGCCGGTATCGCGCTTCGTCGAAAAACCCGATGCCGCCACGGCGCAGTCTTATCTGGACGCAGGTGGTTACTACTGGAACAGCGGCATGTTCCTGTTTCGCGCCTCGTGTTATCTGGAGGAGTTGCAGCGATTCCGCCCCGATATCCTCGATGGCGTGCACGCCGCATTCGAGGCCGC
>JBDSGA010000102.1:0-4652 GCA_039919235.1 Thermomonas sp.
CGATGGCCTGCCGCATGCGCGGGTGGAAGCGTGGAAGTACACGCCGCTGCGTGCGTTGGAACGCCGCAGTTTCGCGGTCGTCGAGTCGTTGCCGGATATAGGCACCGACCTGTTGGCCGATATTCCCGCGCCACGTCTGGTGTTCGTCAATGGACAATTCGACGCGGCATCGAGCGACTTCGCAACGCTTCGCGCGGGTGTCTCGATAGACGTGATCGATGCCCCCACGCAAGAAGCACTGCTGCTTCCTGCCGATGCGCCGTTCGCCCGCCTCAATGCGGTGCTCGCGCACACGGGCGTTGCCATTCGAGTCGAAGCGGGCGTTGAAGCACTCGCACCCATGCATATCGTCTGCATCGGCGCGCCGCTGGCAGCGGATGCCGCCTGGCACCTGCGCCACCGGATCGACATCGGCGCAGGCGCCAGCGCCACGGTCGTCGAGCATCTGCTCGCATCCGGCGATCACGCCCATCTGTCCACCACCCGCAGCGAGATCATCTTGGGTGAAGGCGCCCAGCTGACCCACGCGCGCATCCAGGACGAGGCCACGCGCGCGACCGGCTTCCTGCGCACGGATGCGAGCCTTGCCGACACTGCGCTTTACACACGCATCGATTTGGAACTTGGCGGCAGACTGTCGCGCCACGAGCTCAATGTGCGCTTGCAAGGCAAGGCCTCCCGCGTCCACGCGGACGGTGTGTTGCTGGCCGATGGCCGTCGCCACTTGGACACCCGCCTCGGCATTCATCACCTCGGGCGCGACACCATTTGCGCCCTGCGCTGGCGCGGCCTCGCATCGCAACGCGGCAAGGCCGTATTCCACGGCGGCATCACCATCCATGCGGGCGCGGACGGCAGTGAGGCTGACCTGTCGAACAAAAACCTGTTGCTGTCAGCCGATGCCGAAATCGACACCCAGCCAGTGCTGGAAATTTACGCGGACGAAGTCAAGGCGGCACACGGCGCCACCGTCGGGCAACTGGACGCAACGGCGCTGTTCTACCTGCGTTCGCGCGGCCTGACGGAAGCCGACGCGCGGCGCCTGCTGACCGCGGCATTCTGTCGCGAGATCGTGGCATCTGTCGAAGATGATCGTGTGCGCACGCAACTTGAAGCGGCGCTGGAACGTGCATTGGCGCGGGTGGTTGCCGCATGAGCCACACGCCTGACTGGGCGGCAGTTCGCGGCGACTTCCCGCTGCTGACACGCACGGTGCATGGCAAGCCGTTGGTCTATCTGGATTCGGCCAATACCAGCCAGAAGCCGGTATCGGTCATTCAAACAGTCGATACGTTCTATCGCGAACATAACGCAAACGTCAGTCGCGCCGTGCACCAGCTTGGCAGCGAGGCAACGGAAGCCTATGAGGCATCGCGCAAGACGGTGGCGCGCTTCCTCAACGTGAGCAGCGATGATCTCGTCCTGTGCAGCGGCACCACCTTCGCGATCAATCTAGTCGCGTATGCGTGGGCACTGCCGCGGCTGCAGTCCGGCGATGTGATCCTGCTGACCCGGATGGAACACCACGCGAACATCGTGCCATGGCAACTCATCGCCCAGCGCACGGGTGCCACGATCAAGGTCGCCGAACTCACGCTCGACGGCACACTCGACATGGACGCGCTGTTCGCGGCGATGACACCCGAGGTGAAGCTGCTTGGCGTGACCCACGTCAGCAATGTGCTGGGCACGATCAACCCAGTCGCAAGCATCTGCCGAGAAGCCCGCAAGCGCGGCATCGTGACCGTGGTCGATGGCTCGCAGGCGGTGCCGCACATGGCGGTCGACATCCCGGCGATCGGTTGCGACTTCTATGCCCTCACTGGCCACAAGATGTGCGGGCCCACCGGCACCGGCGCGCTGTGGGCGCGGCGCGAACACCTGGAGTCGATGCCGCCGTTCCTTGGTGGTGGCGAGATGATCAAGGAGGTGCGTTTCGACGGCACCGTGTTCAACGATCCGCCGCATCGCTTCGAGGCTGGCACCCCAAACATCGCCGGCCATGTCGGGCTTGGTACCGCAGTCGATTATCTGTCTGCGCTGGGCATGGGAAACGTCGCGGCCCGAGAAGCCGAACTGCTGGCGCATGCCACCGAAGCGATGTCGAACATTGATGGCCTGCGCATTATTGGCACGGCACCTGACAAGGCGGCGGTGATCAGCTTCCTGGTCGAGGGCGCGCATGCACATGACCTCGCCACCCTGCTTGATCTGGAAGGCGTGGCGGTCCGCTCCGGGCACCATTGCGCGCATCCGCTGATGCAGTTCTTCGGGGTGCCCGCGACCTGCCGCGCCTCGTTCGCGTTCTACAACACGCACGAGGAAATCGAAGCGTTTGCGGCGGCGCTGGTGAAAGTGCGCAGGCTGCTTGCATGAGTGCATTGGATTTCCGGGTTGCGGGCAAAGCCGACATCGACGCGATCGTGACGCTTGTTGAAGGCAGCTATCGCGGCGATGCCAGCCGCATCGGCTGGACGACCGAAGCCGACTTGCTTGATGGCATGCGCATTGATGCGCAGCGCGTGCGCGAAGACCTCGAGCGCAAGGACAGCGTGGTGCTACTCGGTGAACGCGATGGCCAATTGCTGGCCTGCGCGAACGTCTGCATCGAGGATGATGCCGGCTATTTCGGCATGTTCTCGGTGGTGCCGGGCATGCAAAGTGGCGGCATCGGCAAGCAGATGCTGGCCGAGGCGGAACGCATCGCACGCGATGAATGGGAAGCCCCGGTGATGCGGATGACCGTCATCGATGTGCGCGATGAATTGATCGCCTTTTATGAGCGACGCGGCTACCACCGCACCGGCATCCACAAACCATTTCCATATGGCGACGCCCGCTTCGGCATTCCTAAGCGCGATGACTTGCGTTTCGAGATTCTGGAAAAGGCGCTTCGCGATGACTGAGCAGCAGGCGCGCTGGGTGCAGGTTTGTCCGTTGAGCCAACTCCTGCCCGGCGAAATGAACGTGGCGTGGGACGGTGATACCGCGATTGCGGTATTCAATTTCGACGGCGCCTTGTACGCGCTGGAAGATCGTTGCTCGCACGAAGACTTCGAATTGTCCGCGGGCCATTTCGACGGCGAGAACGCCACCATCGAATGCGTCCTGCATGGTGCGCGCTTTGACGTGCGTGATGGAACGGCCCTGTGCGCGCCTGCTTATGAGCCGGCGGTACGGTTTCCGGTAAAAGTCGAAGACGGCATCGTGTACACCCGCGACGACCGCGGCTGAGAAAACTCAGACTCTGTGATTGAAGGCGTGCGGAGCATTCCTTCGCATGAACCGTTATTGCGAATGGTTATCATTTGTGCCTAAATACGCGTCCCATAAGAGCCGCAAGATGCGGCTTCCACGATTTTGGACACGCACCTCATGACGCTGACTACGACGATCAAGCAAGACTTTCCAGGCCATTTCCGCACCTCTCTCGCAACCGGGATCCTGATCGCCATAGCCGCACCTGCCGTTAGCTTTGCTGCAGAAACCCAGCTTGATCAGCCATCTAGCGAAGCTGCTGGCAAAGATCCAACGGACCTCGACCGGGTCAAGGTGGTCGGTGATCGTTACCTGCCCGACTACGCAGCACGGCGTACGCGTGGCGCCACCAAGACCGACACACCTTTGCTTGACGTGCCGCAGGCAGTGACCGTGGTCACGGACAAGCTGGTGGCCGACCAAGGCATCACGAGCATGGGCGATGCCTTCCGCTACATGCCGGGTGTCGGCACCGCCCAGGGCGAGGGCAATCGCGATACGCCGGTCCTGCGCGGCAACAGCACCACCGCCGATTTCTTCGTGGACGGCATCCGCGACGACGTGCAGTACTTCCGTGACGTCTACAACCTTGAACGCGTCGAGGCGCTGAAGGGCGCGAACGCAATGATTTTCGGTCGCGGCGGCAGCGGCGGCGTGATCAACCGGGTCACCCGCCAGGCCGATGGCATGGACCACCGCAGCGGCACCGTGCAGTTCGGGTCCAACGAGCGTCGGCGCGCGACCTTGGACTACGGCATTGGTATCGGCAGCGATGCCGGCTTTCGCATCAATGCGATGTATGAAAACTCCGACAGTTTCCGTGACGGTGTCAACGTCACGCGATACGGCGCGAATCCAACCTTTGGAATTGACTTCGGTAGCAATACGCGTCTACACCTGTCCTACGAACGCTTCCACGATGAGCGCAACGCCGATCGCGGCGTTCCCTCCTTCCAAGGCAAGCCAGTCAATACCGACCCATCGACCTTCTTCGGCAACCCCGCCCTAAGCGTGACGGAAGCAACCGTGAATGCGTTCGATGCGACGCTTGACCACGCTTTCAGCGAAGACGTCAGCCTACGCAATCACCTGCGTTGGGCTGATTACGACAAGATGTACCAGAACGTCTTTCCAAGTGCGGTGGACAACACCGGCACCAACGTGACCTTAGCGGGTTACAGCAATGTGACCCAACGCCAGAACTTGTTCAACCAGACTGACTTGGTTTGGAAGTTGGCCACCGGCAGCATTCAACACACGGTCTTGGCGGGCGCCGAACTGGGCCGCCAAGTTACCGCCAACTTCCGTCGGACCGGCTATTTGGCGCCGGGTGCCAATGTGGTGCCGGTTGCGGATCCGACGGTGTATGTTCCGGTCGAGTTCCGTCAAAGCGC
>JBDSGA010000103.1:0-3137 GCA_039919235.1 Thermomonas sp.
ATCGGCCGCAACTTCCTGACCAAGATCAACGCCAACATCGGCAATTCCGCGGTGAGTTCTGGAATCGCCGAAGAAGTCGAAAAACTGGTGTGGGCGATCCGCTGGGGCGCTGACAATGTGATGGACCTGTCTACCGGCAAGCACATCCATGAAACCCGCGAATGGATCATCCGCAACTCGCCGGTGCCGATCGGGACCGTGCCGATCTACCAGGCGCTGGAGAAAGTCGATGGCCGCGCGGAAGAACTGACCTGGGAAATTTTCCGCGACACACTAGTCGAGCAGGCGGAGCAAGGCGTTGACTATTTCACCATTCATGCCGGCGTGCTGCTGCGCTATGTGCCGTTGACTGCCAAGCGCGTGACCGGGATTGTGTCTCGCGGTGGCTCGATCATGGCCAAGTGGTGTTTATCGCACCACAAGGAGAGCTTCCTCTACACCCACTTCGAGGACATCTGCGAGATCATGAAAGCCTACGACGTCGCCTTCAGCCTTGGCGACGGCCTGCGCCCGGGTTGCATTGCAGACGCCAATGATGCCGCCCAGTTCGGCGAACTGGAAACGTTGGGCGAGCTCACCAAGATCGCGTGGAAGCACGACGTGCAGACCATGATCGAAGGCCCCGGCCATGTGCCGATGCAGCTGATCAAGGAGAACATGGAGAAGCAGCTGGTCGAATGCGGCGAGGCGCCGTTCTACACCCTGGGGCCGCTGACCACCGACATCGCGCCGGGCTACGACCACATCACCAGCGCGATAGGCGCGGCGATGATCGGCTGGTACGGCTGCGCGATGCTTTGCTACGTCACTCCGAAGGAGCATCTTGGATTGCCGAACAGGCAGGACGTGCGCGACGGCATCATGGCCTACAAGATCGCGGCGCATGCCTCCGACCTGGCCAAGGGCCATCCGGGCGCGCAGGTACGCGACAACGCGCTCTCCAAGGCGCGCTTCGAGTTCCGCTGGGAAGACCAGTTCAACCTCGGCCTGGATCCCGAGAAGGCGCAGGAATTCCACGACGAGACGATGCCAAAGGATGCACACAAGAGCGCACACTTCTGCTCGATGTGCGGCCCGCATTTCTGCTCGATGAAAATCACCCAGGACGTCCGTGACTACGCCGCCGAACATGGCGTTGACGAACAGGTGGCACTCGAGGCCGGCATGGCCGAGAAATCCGCCGAATTCCTGCAGCAGGGCGCCGAGGTGTACCGGGAGGCATGAACATGTCGCGCAGCGGACACGTTGTGAGAACCGGGCTCAGCTTCGGCAGCGCGCTGGCGATGGTGATTTCCTGGAGCGCGAACAAGTCCCTGCTTTGGGCTATCGTTCACGGGCTGCTGTCGTGGCTGTACGTGATCTATTACGCCGTGCGCTTCCACTACCAACTGGTTGCGTTCTGAGATGCAGGCTTCGTCGCGCTTGCACGTGTGGGGGCGGTCCGCCAAACGCCACCCATCGGCCTTCCTGCTGGCGGCGCAGTTGTTGAGCCTGTTGGTCTACCCGTTGATCGACAACAGCCCTGGCGGGCGCCTGTTGTTCGGCGCGGTTGCGCTTGTCGTCGTCCCGCTGGCCGTGTGGGTGGTCAGGCGCAGTCCCACCGCAAACGTAGTCGCATGGCTGCTGGCCATTCCTGCGATGTTGCTGACCATGGTTGGCGTTCTGTTCAATCAGCAACAATTGCTGCCGTTCTCTGCCTTGCTTGAATCGGTGTTGTACTTCTATGCCGCCTACAGTCTGATTTCATACATGTTGCAGGATCACATCGTTACCACTGACGAACTGTTCGCGGCGGGCGCGACGTTCACGCTGCTCGGCTGGGCCTTCGCGTATGCCTACTATGTGTGCCAAGCCTGGCAACCGGGAAGCTTCATCGGCGCGGTAGAGCCGGAGCGGCCCCGCCAGTGGGTAGAGTTGCTTTTCCTCAGCTTCACCAACTTGTCCGCAACCGGGCTTGGCGACGTACTGCCTCTGAGCTCTCCGGCGAGAGTGCTGGCAATCCTGGAGCAATGTGCCGGAGTGGGATACGTCACGATCGTGGTGTCACGTCTGATCGGCTTGAGCATTGTGCGCCAGGAGCAGAAGTAGACGGGATCGAAGCCAGGGTACGCGCCGCCTCCCGCCGGCCCTAGCAGGCAGGCGTTAAGGTCAAAAGTTCGGTTTGTCCGCCGCCGCTTCGTAGCGTTCGATCGATTCAATCAGGATCCGGCGCGCCTCGTCGCGGCCACCCCAGCCATCGAGCTTGACCCACTTGCCGGGCTCCAGATCCTTGTAGTGTTCGAAGAAGTACGCGATGCGGTCCAGCCAATGTTTGGGCACGTCGTCGAGGTGGGCGATGTGGTCGTAGCCGGGATAGACCTTGCTGATCGGCACCGCGAGGACCTTCTCGTCGTCGCCGGCCTCGTCGACCATGCGCAGCACGCCGACCGGGCGCACCCGAATCACCGATCCGGGGATCAGAGCCAGCGGCATCAGCACCACTACATCGGCCGGGTCGCCATCGCCGCAGAGCGTGTGTGGCACGTAGCCGTAATTGCAGGGGTAGCGCATAGGGGTCGACAGCACGCGGTCGACGAAAATCGCGCCGCTGGCCTTGTCGACCTCGTACTTGACCGGCTCGGCGTCCTTCGGGATTTCGATGATGACGTTGATTTCGTCCGGCGGATTGTTGCCGGTGCTGACCAGGTCCAGGCCCATGTTGTTGCTCCAGGAAGACGCGCGGCGCGGGTTGCGGCCGGCGCGAAGAGAAGGGGAAAGAAGAAGTAGAGCGGGCGCGCATTCTACCTCCAGCCGCTGGAGCGGCAACTCTGGAAGATTCTCCGCAAATAAAAACGGCGACCCGAAGGTCGCCGTTTTCGTCGTGCGATGACGCGTTGATTACAGCAGCGGCACCAGCAACAGCGCCACGATATTGATGATCTTGATCAGCGGGTTGATCGCTGGGCCGGCTGTGTCCTTGTAAGGATCGCCTACGGTGTCACCGGTGACCGCGGCTTTGTGCGCCTCGGAACCCTTGCCACCGCAGTTGCCGTCCTCGATGTACTTCTTGGCGTTGTCCCAAGCACCGCCACCGGTGGTCATCGAGATCGCCACGAAGATGCCGGTGACAATGGTGCCGATCAGCAGGCCGCCCAGCG
>JBDSGA010000104.1:0-12850 GCA_039919235.1 Thermomonas sp.
GACGCGCGCATCGACGCCAACATGGCGCGCACCTCATGGCGGCCACTGGTGGCCGGCACGCTGACGGTGCGGCAGGCGGTGGTGTTCGCGCTGGTCCTCGCGCTGGCCTCGATGCTGCTACTGGTGCTGGCCGTCAACCAGATCACCGCATGGCTGACGTTTGCATCACTGATCGGCTATGCGGTCGTCTACACGAAGTTCCTGAAGCGGGCGACCCCGCAGAACATCGTCATCGGCGGCATTGCAGGCGCTGCGCCGCCGTTGCTGGGCTGGGCCGCGGTGACCAACATGCAGGGTTCGCACGACTGGGAATATGCGCTGCTGTTGGTGCTGATCATCTTCGTGTGGACGCCGCCACACTTCTGGGCGCTGGCCATTTTCCGCCGCGCCGATTACGCACGTGCACTGGTACCGATGCTGCCGGTCACCCACGGCGTGAGCTATACGCGCTGGCAGATCCTGCTGTACACGGTGCTGCTGGTGGTGGCCACGGTGTTGCCGTGGGCAACGCGCATGAGCGGGATCTTCTATCTCGCTGGCGCGTTGGTACTGGGCGCAGGGTTCCTCTGGTACGCGTGGAAGCTACTGGATCCGCCAGACGAGTTCTTCGCGATGCGCACGTTCAAGTATTCGATCGTGTACCTGATGGCGTTGTTCGGGTTCCTGCTGGTCGACCATTGGCTGATGCCATTCCTGCAACCGGCCGCCGCCGTGGCGTTCTTGCCCTCAGCGTGAATGGCATGGCGTGAGCGATCTGTTCGCAGCGCAACTGGGTGGCACGCGCACTGCGCTTGGGGTGCAGGCATGCGTGTTGCACGGGTTCGCATTGCCGTTCGCCGATGCGCTGCTGGACCTGGTCACGCAGGTCGAAACGTTGGCGCCCTTCCGCCACCTGGTCACCCCGGGCGGCCACACCATGTCGGTAGCGATGACCAATTGCGGATCGTTGGGCTGGTGCAGTGATCGCCGAGGCTATCGTTACGATGCCCATGATCCCGCCAGCGACACGCCTTGGCCGGCAATGCCGCGGGCGTTCCTCGCGCTTGCCGCTGACGCCGCGAGTGCCGTGGGTTTCGATGGCTACCTACCCGACGCTTGCCTGATCAACCGCTACACGCCTGGCACGCGTTTGACGCTGCATCAAGACCGGGACGAAGACGATCACGTGGCGCCGATCGTGTCGGTTTCGTTGGGTCTGCCGGCGACCTTCCTGTTCGGCGGCTTTGCGCGTGGTGACAGAGCCGTGCGCGTACCGCTTGCACATGGCGACGTGGTGGTCTGGGGCGGGGTGGATCGCATGCGCTTCCATGGCGTGCTGCCCGTACACGACGGCCGGCATGAACGGCTGGGCGCGCAGCGCATCAACCTGACCTTTCGCAAGGTGAAATGAGCGCGCTCCTGTCCGATGCATGGCAACACACATCGCAAGATCCGGAGTGTGCGCATCCTCGCGCCCCGCTAGAGTGGCGCCGTGTCCCGTGGTGATGCCGAAATGAGCGCAAAGAAAACAGCCTCCACCCATTCGAGTTTGCAGCCGCACGCGAATTTGGTGGCGCAGGCATGCAGGCAGATCGAAGCCGCAGAGATGCCGCCCTCGCTCGACGAACTGGCGAAGCACGCCGGACTCAGCGCGCACCATTTCCATCGTGTCTTCAAGGCGATCACTGGATTGACGCCCAAGGTCTATGCCGATGCGCATCGCGCGAATGCGGTGCGCGTACGCTTGGCGAGCGGAAGCGGCAGCGTGACCGACGCGATCTTCGGTGCCGGCTACAACGCCAACAGTCGCTTCTATGAACAAGCGAACGCCATGCTGGGCATGCAGCCGCGTCAATATCGCAGCGGCGGCGTGGACGCGCGGATCATGTTCGCGTTGGGGCAGTGCGCATTGGGCGCGATCCTGGTCGCGCGAAGCGACAAGGGTGTCTGCGCGATCTCGCTGGGCGACGATCCGGATGCATTGCTGCGCGAATTGCAGGACCGCTTCCCGAAGGCGCTGCTGGTCGGCGGTGATGCCGCATTCGAGCAACTGGTCGCGCGCGTGGTGGGGCTCATCGAAGCACCGAACGTCGGCCTCGACCTGCCACTCGACGTGCGTGGCACCGCATTCCAGCAGCGCGTCTGGCAGGCGTTGCGGCAAATCCCGGCTGGCCAGACTGCCAGTTACGCGCAGATCGCCGAAGCGATTGGAGCGCCACGCTCGGTGCGTGCAGTGGCAGGTGCCTGCGCCGCGAATGCGCTTGCCGTGGCGATTCCCTGCCACCGAGTCGTGCGCAGTGATGGCGGGTTGTCAGGGTATCGGTGGGGCGTGGCGCGCAAGCGTGAACTGTTGGAACGGGAGGCTTGCGGGAATGACGCAGCGAAGTGATTCATCGCTTGCAGCGAGAAACGATCAGCAACAGGAAAATCCTCGGTGCCTGCTTGCACTGCCGAGGTGGATCACGGTCGTAGCCGCGCCAACAGCAACTCGCGCATTTCCTGCTTGTCGGCCTCGTCCAGCGTGCCCTCGCGTTGCTGTTGTTGCAATTCGTCAACGCGTTGCTGCAACACCTGCTTTTCCAGCTGCGCGATAGCGTCGATAAATTCCTCGCGCTGGGCGGCACCCTCGCCTGGCAGTGTTTGCGCGGCAAGTTTCTGTAGAGACGATGCTTCCTCGCGTTCGACAAAATGTTCCAGCAGTACGCCGGTACTGATTTCGGGGCGTTCGCGCACCAGCAATACAAGTTCCGACAACAGTTCGATGCCGGGTTGGCGCAACGCGGCGAAGCGATAAGGTGGCTGCAGTTCCAAGGCTAGGGCGGGCTGGTGCAGCAGGCGCAGGATCGCACTACGCACAAGGCTGGGTTTCTGCGCCGACGAGCCACCGGAATTGCGGCTCGCACGTTGCGTGGGCACATGCGTCTGCGGCGCGCTGCCGCGTGCGCCAACGCCGGTGAGTTCGGTCAGGCGCTGCTGCATCAGGTCGCCGAAGGCGCCGTCCGGGATTTGCGCCAGTAGCGGTTTGCAGCGTTCGGCCAAGCGCGCCTTGCCGTCCAGGCTGGACAGGTTCACATCACTCGACAGCGAGTTGTAGAAAAACTCCGACAGCGGCGTCGCCTCGCACAGGCGTGCATCGAAACCGGCCAAGCCTTCCTTGCGCACGATGGAGTCCGGATCCTCGCCGTCGGGCAGGAACAGGAAGAAGCCTTGGCGGCCGTCCTTCATTCGCGGCAGCACTGACTCCAGTGCCTTCCACCCCGCGGCGCGGCCAGCCCGATCGCCATCGAAGCAGAAATACACGTCGGGAGCATTACGGAACAGCAGCTCCGCATGGTCGGGCGTCGTCGCCGTGCCTAGTGTGGCAACCGCTTGGGTCACGCCAAATTGCGCCAGCGCGACCACGTCCATGTAACCCTCGACCACGATCAGCCGCTCAAGCTTGGGATTGGCCTGTTTCGCCTGCCACAAGCCATAGAGTTCGCGGCCCTTGTGGAACAGCGGCGTCTCGGGCGAGTTGAGGTATTTCGGCGAATCTTCCGGATCGATCACCCGGCCACCGAACGCGATCACCCGGCCGCGCCGATCGTGGATCGGGAACATCAGGCGGTCGCGGAACTTGTCGTAGATGTTGCCCTTGTCGTTCTTCGAGAACATGCCGCCGCGTTCCAGCAACTGCATGTGGCGTGGATCCGTGCCCAATGCATCACGCAGCGCGGAAAAACCATCAGGCGCATAGCCAATTGCGTAATGCTCGACGATGCTCGCATCAATGTTGCGTCGTTCGACATACGCGCGCGCCTTGTCGCTCGCCGCAAGTTGCGCGCGGAAGAATCCGGCGGATGCATCGAGTACCGAATAGATGTCGCGCGTATCCGGATCTGCATTGCGTTGCTGGGTATCGCGCGGGATTTCCATGCCCACGCGCTTGGCAAGTTCATCGACGGCATCGAGGAATTCCAGCCGGTCGTAATTCATCACGAAGCTGATTGCAGTGCCATGCGCGCCGCAGCCGAAGCAGTGATAGAACTGCTTGGTCGGCGAGACCGTGAAGCTCGCCGAGCGCTCGTCATGGAACGGGCAGCGCGAGGCGTATTCCTTGCCCTGGCGTTTCAGCGGGACACGCGCCTGGATCACCTCGACGATGTCGGTGCGCGCGAGCAGATCGTCGATAAACGCGTCAGGGATGCGAGCCATGCATCCCCTCCCACTTCGGAAGCGGGCCTATCCGGCGCGCTTCCACGGTGCGATCATCGATGAAGGCGTGGGGAATACGGGCCATGCGCGCAGTATTACCTACCGGGGGCGATCTACTGGGAGCCGTCGCGGCGCGGTCAGTGGATCGCGGAGTCGAATTGTTCGGCCAGCGCGTGCAAGGCTGGGCCGCTGACGCGCTGGGCCGTCCATTCGTCCATGCCGCGCGCACCAAGGCTGCGATAGAAGTCAATCGCCGGTGTGTTCCAGTCCAGCACCGACCACTCGAAGCGGCCACAGCCGCGCTCCACCGCAAGCTTGGCCAGGTACGTCATCAGGACACGGCCGATACCCTTGCCGCGGAAGGCCGGGCGCACGAACAGGTCTTCCAGGTGCAGGCCGCGACGGCCAAGGAAGGTTGAATAGTTATGGAAGAACAGGGCGAACCCGGCGGGCGCGCCTTCGACTTCTGCAATCACCACTTCGGCATCCGGCATTTCACCGAACAGGGTGTCGGCGAGCATCTCGGCATCCGCCTCGACGTCATCCGGCAGCTGCTCGTACTCGGCCAATTCCTGGATGAAGGCCAGCACCAACGCCGCATCGCCCTGCTTGGCAAAACGCAGTCGCACGCCAGGGTTGGAGGTCGCGATCAGGGCAGGCACCATGGATCAGCCGGCCAGCTTTTGCTTGACCAGCTTGGACACCAGTCCCATGTCGGCTTGTCCGGCCAATGCGGGCTTGAGCACGCCCATCAGCTTGCCCATGTCGGCGGCGCTGCTGGCGCCCGTCTGGGCGATCGCAGCATCAATGGCGGCGGCCACCGCGGCTTCGTCCATTTTCTCGGGTAGGTAGGTCCCGATCACGCCGAGCTCATAGCGCTCGATGCTGGCCAGGTCCTCGCGCGCGGCGGCCTCGAACTGGGTGATCGAGTCCTTGCGCTGCTTGACCATCTTTTCCAGCACGGCCAGCACCAGCGGATCGGTCATCTCGATGCGCTCGTCCACTTCCTTTTGCTTGATCCCGGCCAGCATCAGGCGGATGACGCCGAGGCGATCCTTCTCGCCAGACTTCATCGCGGTCTTCATGTCGTCGGTGAGTTGGGCCTTGAGGCTCATGCGGTTCTCCGTGGGTGGGCATTGCGGCGATTTAGGCGTCCAGCGAGTCAAAAACGCGAAAAGCCGGCGACGCTCGCGCGTGCCGGCTTCAAGCACAAGCAAGTGTTGCTCAGTACAGGCGCTGGCGCTTGGTGACGTCGCGCGAACTGCGGCGTGACTGACGCTTCACGGCAGCAGCAGCCTTGCGCTTGCGCTCTTGGGTCGGCTTCTCGTAGAACTCGCGCTTGCGGGTCTCGGCCAGCACGCCGGCTTTCTCGCAGGTGCGCTTGAAGCGGCGCAGGGCAAATTCAAAAGGTTCGTTTTCGCGGACTTTGACGCTTGGCATCGTTTAAATCTCTGTGCTGGTTTCTGCCCGAATGGAGCGGGCGAGCCGTGCATGATAGCAGCGCCACAAGTTCCGATGCAATATGGGGGCATGAAAGTACTGGGAATCGAGTCTTCCTGCGACGAAACCGGCGTCGCCATCTACGACACCGCCATTGGCGGCGCGGCCGGCCTGCGCGCACATGCGCTGTATAGCCAGATCGCGCTGCATGCTGCGTACGGTGGGGTGGTGCCGGAATTGGCCAGTCGCGACCACGTGCGCAAGCTGTTGCCGCTGGTCCGGCAGACCTTGGCCGAGGCCGGTATGGAGGTCGGCGACCTCGATGGCGTGGCCTATACGGCTGGGCCGGGCTTGGTCGGCGCCTTGCTGGTGGGCGCCGGAGTCGCGCGTTCGCTGGCGTGGGCGCTGGACCTGCCGGCGATTGGCGTGCATCACATGGAGGGTCATTTGTTGGCCCCACTCATGGAAGACGACGCGCCCGAGGCGCCGTTCGTCGCCTTGCTGGTGTCGGGCGGACATACGCAACTGGTCGCGGTGGATGCCATCGGCAGTTATCGATTGCTCGGCGAAACCCTGGACGATGCCGCCGGCGAGGCCTTCGACAAGACCGCCAAATTGATGGGACTACCGTATCCGGGCGGCCCGCAACTGGCCCGTATCGCCGAAACTGGCACGCCGGGCGTCTTCAAATTTTCGCGGCCGATGACCAATCGGCCGGGGCTGGATTTCAGTTTCAGTGGACTGAAGACGCAGGTGTTGATGGCGTGGCGTGCGAGTGATCAGTCGGACACCACTCGCGCTGATATCGCCCGCGGCTTCGAAGACGCGGTGGTGGAGACGCTGGCGATCAAGTGCGAACGCGCGCTGGATGCCGCTGGCTGCAACACGCTGTTGGTCGCCGGCGGCGTCGGCGCCAACAAGCGGTTGCGCGAGCGCCTGCATGCGATGGCGGCCAAGCGTGGCGGGCGTGCCTGTTTTCCGCGCCCGGCGCTGTGCACGGACAACGGCGCGATGATCGCGTTCGCCGGTGCGCTGCGGCTGCAAGCGGGCCAGCACGACGATGCCGTCGTGCACGTCACCCCGCGCTGGGACATGGCGACGCTGCCTGCTTTGTGATTTTGCTTTTGGACCATTCAGACCCGAGGAAATCCGCTGCGGCGAGACCGTCGGGTGTTTGCGTAGCGGCATTTCGAGCCGCGTAGCGAACACGCGTCGGTAGGCGCCGCATGCCACGATGCGATCGCCTCCGTTATCCTGTTGCCATGACCGACCACGTCTTCATCGAAGGGCTGGAAATCGAGACCCTGATCGGGATCTACGACTGGGAACGACGCATCCGGCAAACACTGGTGTTCGATATCGAGATGGCGTTCGACAACCGCGTGCCAGCGGCCACTGACGACATCAGCAAGACCTTGAACTACAAGGACGTCAGCAAGCGCCTGATCGCGTTCGTGGGACAGTCGGAATTCGGCTTGGTGGAAACGCTGGCCGAACGTTGCGCCGCGATCATCCTTGATGACTTCGGGGTGTCGAAGGTCCGGCTCAAGCTTAGCAAGCCCGGCGCCGTGCGCGGCGCGCGCGCCGTTGGCGTGATGATCGAACGGGAAAAGGGGTCAGAGTGACAACTTGCCCACTGTCGTTTCGTTTATCATTCCTTAGTCAGGAAACTTCACTCTGACCCCTTTTCCAAAGGCTTACCTCAGCCTCGGCAGCAATATCGATGCCGAGGCCAACCTGCGTTCGGCGATGGGCGCATTGCGCGAACGATTTGGCGAAATGCTCATTTCCCGTGCGTATTTATTTCCGGCGGTGGGGTTCGAGGGCGGTGATTTCCTCAATGCTGCGGCGGTCATCGACAGCGACCTCGACCCCTATGCATTGAACGACTGGCTGCATGCGCTGGAAGATGCGCATGGTCGCGACCGCAGCGGGCCGCGGTTTGGTGACCGCCCGCTGGACATCGATATCGTGTTCTATGACGACCTGATCCTCGATGGTCCCGGTCATCTGCAGGTGCCACGCGATGAATTGCGGCATGCCTTCGTACTCAGGCCGCTTGCCGAAATCTCGCCCGATTTCATGGATCCGGTTGGCACGAAGACGCTGGACGAGATGTGGCGCAGCCATCCGGAACACACCATCGAACGGGCGGTCATCGCCCTCGACTGAGTTTCAACCGAGGTGGCGTCCGCCATCGACGTGGATGGTTTGCCCCGTCACATAACTGGCATCGCCCAACAGCCACGACACCACTGCCGCGATTTCCTCGGGCGTGCCCAGCCGTGGCAGCGGCGTGCGCGCCAGGGTCGCGGCCTGCGCCCCCTCATCGTCGTGATGGTCGGGCCACAAGATGGCGCCCGGGGCGATGGCATTGACGCGCACCTCAGGGGCGAGGTCGGTCGCCATCGATTTGGTCAGCATCAGCAGCGCCGCCTTGGCCATGCAGTAGATCGCATGATCCGCGAGCGGCTTTTCACCGTGGATGTCCGCAAGATTGACGACGCCACCGCGCGCTGCACGCAGGTGCGGTGCCGCCGCTTGTGCAAGGAAGAACGGCGCGCGCGCATTGCTGGCGAACAGGTCGTCCCACTGCGATGGCATGGCGGTGCCGATCGGCGTGGGATAGAAGCCCGAGGCATTGTTGACTAGTGCATCCAGCCGCCCGAAATGCCCGACCGTCTTAGCAACCAGCTCGGGCAAACGATCGAATTCGGCAAGGTCCGCTTGCAGCGAGATGGCGCTATCGGCGCGAACGCCATTCAATTCCGCCAGCAGCGCGGCCATCTCGCCCTGCGAGGATCGATAGTGCAGGGCGAGGTTGTAGCCATCGGCATGCAGGCGGCGTGCGATGGCCGCGCCGATGCGGCGTGCGGCACCGGTGATGAGTGCCACCTTGGCGGATGGTGAAATGAGTTCAGGCATGGGTGGCGTTATCCTGCGCACTTGTCTAACCCCATTGAATCATGACCACGCCACGACCACCTGCACCACCAAGCTCGCCGTCACGCGGGCCATCCACACCCGATACCGACGCACTGGCCCATAGCGAGCATCTGCGCATGCTGATCCAGGAGCAAATCATCGCCGCGGGCGGCAGCATTCCGTTCTGGAAATTCATGGAGATGGTGCTGTACACGCCCGGCATGGGCTACTACAGCGCCGGCGCGATGAAGTTCGGGCCAGCCGGTGATTTCGTGACTGCGCCGGAACTGTCGCCGTTGTTCGCCGCCTGCGTGGCCGATGCGCTGACGCCGGTGCTGCAGCAACTGGGGCCTGAGGCGGAATTCGTCGAGATCGGTGGCGGCAGCGGCGCCTTCGCCGAAACCGCATTGGCGAAGCTGTTGGCCAACGATGCCTTGCCGGCTCGATACGCGATTCTGGAACCCAGCGCCGATCTACGTGAGCGCCAGCGCGAGCGCCTGCTAGCACGCTTGCCACCCTTGCTGTTCGAACTGGTCGAATGGCTGGACGGGCCGCCGAACGAGGCATGGAATGGCGTGTTGTTCGCCAACGAAGTCATTGATGCACTGCCGACGCCGCGTTTCGTGATCCGCGAGGGCGAGGTGTTCGAGGAGCATGTCGCGTTGGATGGGGAAGGACGTTTCATCTGCACGGATCGCCCGGCGGACCCGATGCTGTCCGCAGCGGTCAGGAGCGTCGAGCGCCAGTTGCCGGAACCTTTTGCCTCAGGCTATCGAAGCGAAGTCTTGGCGCAGTTGCCCTATTGGCTGCAAGCGGTGATCGGTGGGCTCAACGATGGCGCGATGCTGTTCATCGACTATGGCTATGCGCGCGGCGAGTACTACCAGCCACAACGCAGCGATGGCACGTTGCGCGCGTTTCGCCAACATCATCTTGTTGTTGATGTGCATGCGTATCCCGGGCTGCAGGACATCACCGCATCGGGGGATTTCACTGCGTTGGCGGAGGCCGGCACCGGCGCCGGCTTTGATTTCGCTGGCTATTGTTCACAAGCCAGTTTCCTGATCGGCAA
Source organism: Thermomonas sp. (assembly GCA_039919235.1). GTDB lineage: Bacteria > Pseudomonadota > Gammaproteobacteria > Xanthomonadales > Xanthomonadaceae > Thermomonas. Next base: position 9,611 of record JBDSGA010000104.1, read on the forward strand.
CCGCCTGCAGGACAATTTCGCACTCGCCGAATCGCGCGCGGCGGACGAGATCGCCCGCCAGTCGCTGCGCCAGCAGGTCAAGCAACTCACCTTGCCCAGCGAAATGGGTGAGCGTTTCCAGGCAATCGGTTTCCAGCGTGGCGTGGAACTGGGCGCGGCCTTCCTGGCCGGTGACCTGAGCCATCGGCTATGAGCGGATCATCGCGGTGTTTTGGAAAATCACTCAAGCCGTTTCGCCATCCAGTGTGGTGGTCGGCGCTGTGGATCGGCGCGGTCGCAGTGGTGGTGATCGGCTCGCTGGTGCCGGCGCATGACCTGCCCGAAGTGCCTCGTGGGTTCGACAAGGTCGAGCATTTCGGCGCCTACGCGACGCTTGCGGCGGGCGCCGTGCAGTTGTTCCAGCGCCGGCTGTCATGGGGCTTCGTCTGCGTGCTGCTGGTGCTGATGGGGATCGGCCTGGAATACCTGCAGGCGCAAATGGGATTGGGCCGGATGCTGGACCGGCAGGATGCACTGGCCAATGCCATCGGCGTGCTCATCGGCTTGGCCACTGCGTTCAGCCCTTGGCGGGACGTCCTGCTCCGCTTCGACCGCGGCGCCTGAGCCGCGCCGACGAGCGGCGTCCGGCCCGAACGCGATTGGTCGTTGTCATGACTGCGGAATCGACCGTATTAAGGAGAACGACGATGCCTCGTTACATCATCGAACGCGAAATCCCGGGTGCGGGCGCACTATCGCCGGCAGAGCTACAGGGAATTTCGCAGAAATCGTGCGGAGTCCTGCGCGAGATGGGACCTCAGGTGCAATGGGTGCGCAGCCACGTGACGGCGGACAAGATCTACTGTGAATACATCGCACCGGACGAGGCCAGCGTGCGTGAGCATGCGCGGCTTGGCGGCTTTCCGGCGAATGCAGTGAACCGGGTGACGAGCACGATCGACCCGACTTCGGCAGAGTGATCCTGCTTCAGCTGCGCGCAGCCGCGATTGCGGCGATGCGCGCGCGCGCCAACGCTTCGCCAATGGCCGGTCCGCTCAGTCCTTCCGCGACATCGCTGCTGCGCACGCCCAGCGCCACTTGGTGGAAGCGGCGTAGTTCATTTGCTTGCGGATACGCGCGGTCTTTAAGCCCGGTGCGGCCACGATTGTCCGCTTCGCATACGGTCGCCAACTGGTCGATGCGGGCCGGTTTGCGGTAACCGTCGCAGCGCGAGAACAAGGCATGCACGGTGGCATCCTTCAACTCATCGAGGCGATGCACGTTGAGGTGTTCGCGGCAGGCGATCACCGCCAGTTCGCGATGTTCCGCTGGCACTTTCAATCGCAATGACAGTGCAATCACCGCGGCGATGCCGCGCTGTTCATGCATGACGTGGCGCGGCAATTCATCGGCGGGGGTCAGCGCCTTGCCGAGGTCGTGGCACAACGCCGCAAAGCCAATCAGATCATCGCCCGGTGCCAGCGTGGCGGCCATGTCGCACACCAGTTCCACGTGCACGCCGGTGTCGACTTCGGGGTGGTATTCCGCACGTTGCGGCACGCCGTACAGCGCCTCGACTTCCGGCAGGATCGCGCGCAAGGCATCGGCTTGGTGCAGGCTGCGCAGGAAGGCAGACGGCCGCTGGCTACGGAGTGCTTTCGCGAGTTCTTGCCAGATGCGTTCGGGAGCGAGGTCGGCGAGTTCACCGTCGCTTGCCATCTGCCGCATCAGCGCCAGGGTTTCCGGCGCGATCGAAAACCCGAGCGATGCGAACCGCGCCATGAAGCGTGCCGCGCGCAGCACGCGCAACGGATCTTCGACGAAGGCATCGCCGACGTGTCGCAAGACGCGCGCGTCAAGGTCTGCAACGCCGTTGAACGGATCCACCAAGTGGCCGTCGGCGGCCTCGGCAATGGCATTGATGGTGAAGTCGCGCCGGCGCAGATCTTCTTCCAGCGTGACCGTGGGATCGGCGTGGACCACGAAGCCGGTATGGCCGCGTGCGGACTTGCGCTCGGTGCGGGCGAGTGCATGTTCTTCGCTGGTCTTGGGATGTAGGAAGACCGGGAAATCGCGGCCGACCTGGCGGAAGCCGGCGTCGATCATCTGTTCCACGCTGGCGCCGACCACCACGAAATCGCGGTCACCGGGTTGCAGCCCGAGCAGGCGGTCTCGCACAGCGCCACCCACGAGATAAGCCTGTGCAGCCGAGGGAATCATGGTGCTGGTCATGCGGGAATCATCGGTCGCCGACGCCATTGCGACAACGCCTCAATGGCGTCGGCGAGAGTCGCGTTTGGGCTTGTCCGACCTCTGCGTGGTCGCGGGCCTGGCAGCGCCCATCTTTGCCTCCGGCGTGGCGCAGGTGAAGGTCTTGCGCGAACCGCCGTTGCTGCCCAGCAGGCGGTCAGACAGGCGAACCGCATCGCCATTGAGACGCCAGTCGTAGACGGTGCTGAACGCGAGCACGCGCGCCACGTAGTCGCGGGTTTCCTTGTAACTGATGGTCTCGATCCAGAAGTCCGGATCCATCGTCGGGCGTTGCGAGACCCAACGGTTCAATGGCGCGGGACCTGCGTTGTAGCCGGCAATCACCTGGTAAGGCTTGCCGCCGTACTTATCCATCAACTGGCGCAGGTAGGCGCTGCCAAGCACGATGTTGGTGTCGGCGTCATACAGGCTGTCCCCGCCATTCCACGGCACGCCTATTTTCGATGCCACCGATGCGCCGGTGCCCGGCAGCACTTGCATCAAGCCGCGCGCATCGGCGCTGGAGCGCGCTTTCGGATCGAACACGGATTCGGCGCGGATTTCGGCTGCAATCCATGCCGGGTCCAGGTTGTTGCGCGCGGCCTCGCGGCGGATGCTGGCATCGTGGTGCAAGGGGAAGCGCAGCTGGTACAGGCGGGTTTCATCCGGGTAACGCTGGCCACCGACGTTGACCAAGCCGAACACGCCGCGGTCGAACCAGCCGTTGTCTTGCGCTACTTCAACGGCAAGTCGCCGTTGCGCGTCATCGAAGCGCGAGAGCGCGTCATTCCACTCACGCACCGCCCAGCCCTTCCGGTCCAGCGCGAACAGTTGCAGTGCGCGTATCAGGCTGTGGTCGCGGGCCACCACGGCTTTATCCATGGCCGTGACCCGTGGCGTCCACGGGCACAACGCGTAAGGCTGCTGCAGCTTGTCGGCGGCCAGGAACCCGTGGAAGTCGGAGGCCAATGAGGCTTGCCGATAGAACGCCTGCGCGCCCTTGGCATCCCC
>JBDSGA010000105.1:0-5762 GCA_039919235.1 Thermomonas sp.
GGTCTCGTTGAGCAATTGCGCCAAGCGCCACGCGGCCTGACGTACGCGTTGTTCGGCTAGCGGGCGCATCGCGTCCAAGTAGGCGTCGTCCATCGTGTGGGTCTGGGGATAGATGCCGCGGGCATCGATCAGGCGGCAGGATTCGCCGGCCCAGGCCAACGGCATCACATCGTATTTTGAAACCGGCGGATACGGCGGCCACGGCAACGCATTCAGCCGATTGCTGTAGTCGGCAAGCTTGCGACCGGTGCTAGCGAACAAGTAGTAATCCCAGATCGAATGCAGGTTGGTGCCCATCACCCCATCCACATAATCCTTGGCCGCATACGCTTCCGGTTTGATCGGCGTGCGCAGGCTGATCTGGAACTTGTTGCCACCGCTGTCGGTGCGGCTGCCGGCATGCATCGGCTGGTGCACATCGCCGACGAAGTGGACGATGAACTTCAAGGCATCGCGGCGCGCGGCTAATGGCTGGTTACGGTCGGCCAGGATCGCGCGCTGTTTTTCAATGGCGCCGACCACGCAGTTGCCGTCAGGACAATCGTGGGCCATTTTGAAACCACAGCCGCCACCTTGTGCATTGATGTAATGCCAGCGCGAGGTCGTCTTGAAGCGCTCCGGATCGGTGTTGCGCAGGTCATCGGCCCACGTGGCCACGCCGCCTAGTGTGGGATTGGGCTCGCCGGCCAGCAGCATGGCGACTTCCGCCTTCGCCGCTGGATCCAAGTGGCGTTGCGCCAGTTCGCCGACCATGCGGTGGCCTATGCCGCTCCAAGCCAGCGCCGGTAGCGCCGGCATCAAGGTCAGGAAGAACGCGAAAATGAAGGCGGTGGGCAATCGGCGCATGGTGTCGGGCAGGCTGGTGGGCAAGCGGCTAAAATAGCGGAGTTTCCCCGCTCACGTCTTCATATCCACGTCTTAACAGGAGTCCAAGGTGATCAAGGTCGGTATCAACGGGTTTGGGCGCATCGGGCGCTGTGTATTCCGCGCCGCGGTGCAGAATTTCGGCGACGACATCGAGATCGTCGGCATCAATGACCTGCTAGAGCCCGATTACCTGGCCTACATGCTGAGCTACGACTCGGTGCATGGCCGTTTCAAGGGTAACGTGAAGGTCGAGAACGGCGCACTAGTAGTGAACGGCAAGACCATTCGCCTGACCGCCGAACGCGATCCGGCCAACCTGAAGTGGGATGAGGTCGGTGCCGACATCGTGCTGGAATCCACAGGGCTGTTCCTGACCAAGGAAACGGCGCAGAAGCATCTCGATGCAGGCGCGAAGAAGGTCATTCTTTCGGCGCCGTCCAAGGACGACACGCCGATGTTCGTGCACGGCGTGAACTGCAAGACCTACGCCGGACAGCCGATCATTTCCAATGCCAGCTGCACCACCAACTGCCTGGCGCCGCTGGCCAAGGTGCTGGATGACAAATGGGGCATCAAGCGTGGCCTGATGACGACGGTGCATGCTGCCACCGCGACCCAGAAAACCGTGGACAGCCCCAGTAACAAGGATTGGCGCGGCGGCCGCGGCATCCTGGAGAACATCATTCCCTCGAGCACCGGCGCGGCCAAGGCCGTGGGCGTGGTGTTGCCTCAATTGAAGGGCAAGCTGACCGGCATGGCATTCCGGGTACCGACCAGTGACGTGTCAGTCGTTGACCTGACGGTCGAATTGAACAATCCGGCGACCTATGCCGAGATCTGCGCGGAGATGAAAGCGCAGTCCGAGGGCGCGATGAAGGGCGTGCTTGGTTACACCGAGGACTTGGTGGTCGCCACTGATTTCCGTGGCGATGCGCGCACCAGCATTTTCGATGCCAACGCCGGTATTGCGCTCGACAGCACGTTCGTCAAGCTGGTCAGCTGGTACGACAATGAGTGGGGTTACTCCAACAAGTGCCTGGAAATGGTCAAGGTCGTTGCTGCAAAGTAAGCACTAACCGGCATCGAACAAAAGAAGCCCCGCAGCGCGGGGCTTCTTCTTTCTGCGCGGCGTCGGCTAAGGTGACGGCCATGACCCCGGCAGTACGGGGCTGGGGATCACCGCGCCATGGAACAGTTGCTCGTCTTGTTTGGCTTGGCCGTGCTCGCGATTCCGGTGATGCTGGTGATTGCGCTGACATCGCTCAGCGCGGTAAAGCGTCGCCTAGAGGAGTTGGAGATCGAGGTGCAGCGCTTGCGCAAGTCGGCACAGTGGGCTGCACCGCCTCAAGCGGAAGTCACTGAGCCGCGTGAGCCGACGCTGGCCGAACTGATGGCCCAAGGCCAGGCGCCGGTGCCGCCCACATCGCCAATCCCGCCGGCGGTAGCAACCGTGATGCCTGAACCCTTGCGGTCCGCGCCTGTGTTGGCAGCGACGACACCACCGGTCACACCGCCTCTCCCGCCACCGCCTTTGACACCACCCTCGCCGCCATCACCACGACGCGTGGAGCCGATGCGCCCGAATCCGGTCGAAGTGTTGTTCCGTCGGGTCAAAGCCTGGTTCACGGTCGGCAACGTGCCGGTCAAGATCGGCATGCTGGTGTTGTTGGCCGGCGTGGCTGCGTTGTTGCGCTACGCGAGCGACCAGGGCTGGTTGCGGATGCCGATCGAGCTCCGTTTGGCAGGCATCTCCGCGGCGGCGCTGGCGGCACTGGTCTTCGCTTGGCGCAAGCGCGAGAGCAACCGCAGTTTCGCGCTGGCCGTGCAGGGCGGGGCGATCGGCGTGTTGCTGCTGACGGTGTTCGCAGCGTCCAAGATGTATACATTGTTGCCAGCCGGTGCGGCGTTCGCGATCAGTATCGTGTTGGTGACCGGCCTCGGCGTGCTGGCGGTGTTGCAGGATTCGCGGACGCTTGCGGTGCTCGGCATCCTTGCCGGCTTCCTGGCGCCGATCTGGCTGTCGACCGGCGGCGGCAACCATGTGGCGCTGTTCGCCTATTACGCGATGCTCAATGCCGCGATCTTCGCGATCGCCTGGGTGAAGTCGTGGCGGATCCTCAACCTGCTGGGCTTCGCGTTTACCTGGGGAATCGGGATTGCGTGGGGCGTGCTTGATTACCATCCTGCCAAATACGCCAGCACCCAGCCGTTCCTGTTGCTGTTCTTCGCGTTCTATTTGCTGTTGCCGATCTTGTATGCGCGCAAGCGGCCAGCCCGGCCCAACGACCGCATCGACGGTTGCCTGCTGTTCGGCACGCCGCTGATCGCTTTCTCGCTGCAGGCCGCACTGATGCATGGCGATCGCATGCCGTTGGCATTCTGCGCGCTTGGGCTGGCAGTGGTATATGCGCTGCTGGCGCGTTCGTTGATCCATCGTGAGCGCTACGCCGTGCTTGGTCAGGGTCACGTGATATTGGCAGTCGGTTTCGCGACACTGTCGGTGCCGTTGGCATTGTCGGCGCGGGCCACCGCCTGCGTGTTTGCGTTGGAAGGTGCGGGTCTGGTCTGGCTTGGCTTAAAGCAAGGCCGTCGCCTGCCACGTTGGACCGGCACCGGACTGCAGGTCGCGGCAGCCATTACGTTCTTCATCGGGGTGACCGCTTGGCCGCACGATGTGACCGCAATCGCGAACCCCACTTTCATGGGCGCCCTGCTGATCGCGCTGGCCGGGTTCGCCAGTGCATGGACCTATCGCGACGCCAGCAAGTCGCAATGGGCACTCGCGTGGTACGCCTGGGGTTTGCTGTGGTGGTGCGGGAATGCGATCAACGAGGTCAGTCGTTTTGTAGAGGAACTATCGCGCGTCGACGTGCTGCTGGCATTCGCGGCGATCACCGGCTGGCTTGCCGCGGAAGTACATCGCCGCAAGCCCGCATCGGCGCTGGTGCTGACCACGCTTTCCACGATGGCCTTGGCGATTCCGCTGGCATTCGCCCAAGCCGACATCCACGAACAACCGTTCGCCGGTAATGGCTGGTGGGCATGGCTGGTATTCGCCATCCTCGGTGTGCGTAGCCTGCAGTGCCTGCGCGAAAGCGAGAACCGGTTCGCGGTCGGCGCGCAGTTCACCTGGTGGCTGGTGTGGCCGACAATGGCATCACTGCTCGGCGCGTGGATCGCGGATCGCTTTGGGCTAGCGCAAGGGTGGGAACTCGCGCTGCTGGGCTTGCCGTGGTTGGTGGCGTTGGCTCTGGCGCAGTTCCGTTGGGAATGGCTGGCAATGCCACTGGGGACGCGCTTCGACGCCTGCCGTGTTGCGTTGACCGGCACGTATGTGGCGGTGCTTGCGATTGGCTGGATCGGCGCGCTGTTCGCGGCCGGCACTACGGCGCCGCTGCCGTGGGTGCCGTTGTTGAATCCACTTGATCTTGCACAGTTGGCCGCATTGGCCTTGCTTGCGCGCTGGCTCTGGTCGCCGCATGCGACTGCCTTGCTGGTGCGGCGCCGGATCGCCGTATTGTCCATGGCCGGCTTCGCGCTGGTGACCTGCATCACGTTGCGTGGCGTCCACCATTGGGGCGCGGTGCCATGGGATGGCGAACTGCTGTCAACGAGTCTGGCGCAAACCAGCCTGACCATCGTCTGGAGCGTGCTCGGCGTGGCCGGCTGGATCGGCGGCTCGCGTCGTGGCCAGCGCGCGCTGTGGCTTGCCGGCGCGGTGTTGATGGGTGTGGTCTTGGCAAAACTCGTGTTGGTGGACCGCCAGCACTTGGGCAACCTGTTGGGGATCGGTTCGTTCATCGCGTTCGGCCTGCTGTGCACTTTGGTGGGTTATTTCGCGCCGGCACCACCACGTGCTCATGTCGAAGGCGACCCTGCGGAGACAACGCCATGAAACGCCTGCTCTGGTTGACCCTGCTGCCGGCATTGGCTGCTTCAGCACAAGTTGCAGACCATGCTGCTGATTACGCGCGGCAATGGCCGCTAAGCCTGCAATCCCAGGATGCGGGTGCGTATCGGGTCGTGCTCGATCGCGAGGTCTATCGCAGCGCGACGCTGCCATCGCTGCGTGACATCGACGTGCGCAATGCAGCAGGTGCGGCGGTGCCTGCCGCAGTGTTCTCGCCGGCCCAGCCGCTGGCACAGCCGTCCTTGCGGCGTGCGTTGCCGTGGTTCCCGCTACCGCGCGATCAGGCCACGCCGGGCCGCGACATCACCTTGATCAGTGAACGCGCCGCGGATGGCAGCTTGCGCCGGGTCGAGGCGCGGGTCGGCGAAACAGGCAGCGCAGGTGCGCAGCCGCTTGGGAACGCGTGGTTGATCGATGCCAGCCAGATAAAACCGCAGATCGTCGCCTTGCATCTCACTTGGCCAGTGCAGGCCAGCGCGCTGGATGTCGCCTATCAAGTCGAAGGCAGTGACAACCTGCGTGACTGGCGCGTCTTGCAGCCACGCGTGCAACTGCTGGACCTGACCCGCGACGGCCAGCGTCTGCAGCAGCAGCGGATTCCACTCGATGGCCAAGCGAAATACTTGCGGCTGTCACCCTTGCAGGCCGATGCGGTATTGCCGCTGGCTGGCGTGGGCGCAGAACTGGCCGCACCTGCCGTCGCCCAAGCGTGGCAATGGGAAACGCTGCGTGGGCGCGATGTGGTCGAAAACGGGCGCACGTACTACCAGTTCACCCTGGATGGGCGCTTCCCGATGACGCGCGCCGATGTCGTGCTGGACGCGAATGCCGCGGGTGAATGGACACTGGAGAGCCGCGATGCCGAAGACGCAAGTTGGCAGCGCCGCGCCGGTCCGTGGGTGGCGTTCCAGGTGGGCGCTGGCGAAGGGGGAGAACGCTCCGCCGAGCAATCGCTTGGTGACATCGTGCGTGATCGCCAATGGCG
>JBDSGA010000106.1:0-2550 GCA_039919235.1 Thermomonas sp.
GCACCGAGCCGCAATGCGCCATGGCCTTCCACATCAACTTCCAGGAAGCCACCTGCGACCAGTTGCCGGAACACGCTGCGCCAACGTTTCACGTCGAGATCAGCACCGATGCCGTGCGTACTCAAGGATTCATGGCCGAACTGGCGCACCTTGGCGGTATCGGCGCCACGCAACACGTCGATCACATGGGCTGCGCCAAACCGCTGCCCAGTGCGATACACACACGACAGCGCCTTGCGTGCAGATTCTGTCGCATCCCAGCGCTTCGGTGGCTGCAGGCAGTTGTCGCAGTTACCACAGGCACCTTCGAACGCCTCGCCGAAGTAGGCCAACAGCGCCTGCCGGCGACAGTCGGTGGTTTCACAAAAGCCGACCAGTGCATCCAGCTTGCTGTTCTCCAGGCGCTTGCGGGTGTCCCCGGCGTCGCCATCCTCGATCATCCGTCGCAGCTGCACCGCGTCGCCGAGGCTGTAACCCAACCAAGCCTCGGCCGGCTCGCCATCACGCCCTGCACGCCCGGTTTCCTGGTAATAACCCTCAAGCGATTTAGGCAGGTCCATATGCGCGACGAAACGCACGTCGGGTTTATCGATGCCCATCCCGAACGCAATCGTGGCCACCATCACGATGCCGTCTTCGCGCAGGAAATGGCGCTGGTTGGTGGCGCGGATGGATGCGTCGAGGCCTGCGTGATAGGGCAACGCATTGATGCCCTGCGCCGCGAGGAACTCCGCGGTTGCTTCCACCTTGCGCCGCGACAGGCAATACACGATGCCGCTGTTGCCGCGATACGCCTGCAGGAAATCAAGCAACTGGCTGCGGCCGTTGTCCCGCGGCTCGACCCGATAGCGAATGTTCGGGCGATCAAACGAACTCACGAATTGACGCGCATCTTCCAGCGCCAGACGTTCGACGATCTCGCGCCGCGTGGGTGCATCGGCGGTGGCGGTCAGCGCGATCCGCGGGACCTGCGGCCAGCGCTCGTGCAGCAGCGTCAGCTGGCGGTATTCCGGGCGAAAATCATGGCCCCACTGCGAGACGCAATGCGCCTCGTCGATCGCGAATAGTGAGATCCGCGCGTCATCCAGCAACGACAGGAAGCGCGGCGTCAACAGGCGTTCCGGCGCCACATACAGCAAGTCGAGTTCGCCGCTTGCGAGCTGTCGTTCCACATGCGCGGCGCTGGCGCCATCCAGGCTGGAATTCAGGAACGCCGCGCGCACGCCGAGCTGCACCAGCGCCTCGACTTGATCCTGCATCAACGCGATCAATGGCGATATGACTAGGGCGGTGCCCTCGCGCAGTAATGCCGGAAGCTGGTAGCAGAGCGACTTGCCGCCGCCCGTCGGCATCAGCACCAGTGCATCGCCACCGCCAGCGACATGCTCGACGATCTCGCCCTGCTCGCCGCGGAAACTGTCGAAACCGAACACGTGGCGGAGCTGGTCGAGCGCGGGCGATGACATCCGGCTAGGGTATCAAGTGGGACACGCTTGCCGGTAGGAACTTGTGCCCTCGGGTGCGGGGAATTACCCGCACCCTGGTTCGGCTAACCGCTGTCGCGCTTACTGCAACAACGAACGCAGCATCCACGCGGTCTTTTCGTGGATGTTCAGGCGCTGGGTCATCAGGTCCACGGTCGGGTCATCGCCGGACTCGTCGGCGGTCTTGAGCACCTTGCGCGCGGTGCGGCAGACGGCTTCATTGCCGACCACCAGCTGGCGCACCATCTCGCGCCAGTCGGCGGCGTCGGTCAGGCCCGGTTCCTCGGCAATCGAGCTGAGTCGGATGAATTCCGCATACGACCCGGGTGCGTTGAAGCCCAGCGCGCGGATGCGCTCGGCGATCTCGTCCAGCGCGTTCCACTGCTCGGTGTATTGCGTCTCGAACATCGTGTGCAGGCCATTGAACATCGGCCCGGTCACGTTCCAGTGGAAGTTGTGAGTCTTCAAGTACAGGGTGAAAGCGTCCGACAGAAAATGCGCCAGACCATCGGAGGTCTTGCGGCGATCGCCACTGGAAATGCCGATATTGATGCCGGGTGCGCCGTCGGCATGTGCGGTGACCGGGGTTTTCGTGCCCTTGGCGGCTTTGCCGGGCTTTGAGTCAGCGTGTTTCTTGGCCATGAAGATTCCTCTGGGATGCTGAATGAAGCGAATGCTTCATCGGGTGTGGCTTCAAGGGACAATAGTCCGAAGCACCCGTGTCTTGAAGTGAATTTTTCCTCTCCAGCCGATTAATGAAAGCTATCGAGCCCGCCAACAAGAACGCGCCAATGCCAGCCCGCCATGAGATAGATGGCGCGCTGTGCCGTGACCGCGGGCGGCTATTGGGCCTGTGGTCGAAATGGAAGGCCAAGCCCGAGGACGCTGCGCTAGGCGATGCATTCGCGTTGAAGCTGCAGGCCTCGATTGCCGAACGGGAGCGCCGCGCAAACGCGCTGCCGGTGGCCACGGTGGATGCCAACCTGCCGATTGCCGCCGCCGCCGCTGCCATCGTCAAGCTGATTCGCAAGCATCAGGTCGTGGTGATCGCCGGCGAAACCGGCTC
>JBDSGA010000107.1:0-4889 GCA_039919235.1 Thermomonas sp.
TACATTCGGTGACGCTTTCAATGTACTGAACGTGCCGCTGACGCCACCGGCTGCATTGAGCAGGGTTTCCTTGGTGGTGGTCGTGTACCCGCCCTTGACGCCCAGGATCGACATCTGCCCGCCGATCATGGCCGTACCCGTGACCTTCAACATGCTGCCAAGCCAGATGCCAAGATTACCGGTCGAGGATTGGATGAAATTGCCAGCGATGCTTGCGGGCGTGCTGGCGCCGCTGAAGAAGCGCCCATTGTTGCTGACGTTGCCACCGAAGCTGCCGCTGCCCCATGCGGTTGCCCCGCTCGCAATCGACAGGTTGGAACGCAGGCCTTTGCGAATGTCCAACCCACCGCCTTGAAGTTGGGTAGCCCCGGTGAAATGGGCAGCTTCGGCCAAGGTCAGAATGCCGGTGCCAGCCTTGGTGAGGCCGCCACTGCCGATGATCTGGTTGCGCCACACCGAATTACCCGAGAACGACACACTGACATCGCCCCAGGCAAAATTGCTGGGGCCGTTGGCGGCCTTGGACACATCCAGCAGCCCCCAACCAAATACTGGGTCGACGCCCGCTGCGCCCAGGTCTTTCGCTGCGCCAAGCAACGTCTGCCGCACGAGATCATTGTTGAAGTATGGAAACGCCGACCACACCACCGCCGCAGCACCCGATACCAAGGGTGCGGCATACGACGTGCCGCCGCCTTGGTAAAGACCGCTGGTCGCCTGCGAGGTCGCCTTCGGATCGATGAACACGACATTGCCGGGTGCGACCAGGCAGTAGTGCATCGCGATGCCGCATTGCTGCGAATAGCTGGTCAGCTGGGTCGGCTGTTCCGGATCCAATGCGCCGACGGTCAGCCATCCCTTTTCCAATGCAGCATCGCTGGCGATCGTCGGTAGCGCGGCATTGTCCGAAGGATTACCCGCATAACGCGCGTCGCTGCCACTGTTGCCATTGGCGAACACGACAATGCCACCACGGTTGACCACGAAGTCCTTCCAGGCGTTGGCCAGTTCCACGCTCAATGCCGGATCGTTCCAGTACAAGCCGCCCCAGGAGTTGTTGATGATCTTGGCACCTGCGTTGGCAAGTTCGGCATTGACCCCTTTGAAAAAATCGCCATAACCCTGTCCGGCGAAGATCTCATTGCCCCCGCCTGACCCGTCATCGGCTGGAGGCGCGTCATCAATGATTCGCGAGGAGGCCACGTTTGCGTCCTGGGCCACGCCACCACCCCAGACGCCGGTCGAGCCAGAATTGGACCCGTTCGGATTCAGATAGTTACCAATTGCTGACTTGCCCGTAGCAAGGGAGGCCACGGTCGTGCCATGACCCACGACGTCGTCGATGGTCAGGTTGTTAGGTGGGGACTCGACATGGATAAAGTTGCTGGTCACGCGACCGGCAAGCGTTGGATGGTTTCGATTCACGCCGCTATCAAGAAACCCGATCGTCACCCCTTGCCCCTTCAAACCGGCACCCAAGGCGCCCATCGCATTGATCAGCGACAAATGCCGGCTAAGACTGGGAGTGGGGAACGTGATGGGCGCACCTTGGGTGGTAATCGCCGGCGGATTGACCACGATGCTTGCGTCATTGCCAACCGTCGGGGTGAAGTCCAGGCCGCCAGTCGGCGGCGGCGTGCTGGGAGTGGGCGGCGGTGTCGCGCGCACCCCGCCACCGCCACCGCACGCAGACAATGCCAGCGCAATCGCGCAGGGCAAGAGTGCATAAAACACGTGAGTTGCGTGCAAGGAAAACGTGTTGCGTGTGCTCATGCCTCACCTCGATGTCGTGTCAGCGGCCAACGTGGCCGGGTCCCGCGTATGTGGCTGTTGTATGCCAGTCGGCGCTGTATCTCAACGGGTGCGTCCTGAACAAACCCGTGTTGCCGCAGCGCAACATCGACCGCCGTTTCGCGCCATAATCGGGCGACACGACAGCAGATCACCGGCCCAGCCGGCCCCTCGACCCGGGAGTTCTCCATGAGCGACATCGTCATCGTCGGTGCCAAGCGCACCGCCATCGGTTCCTTCCTCGGCCAGTTCACCGGGGTACCAACTCCCACCTTGGGCGCGTCCGCGATCAGCGCCGCGCTGGCGCAAGCCGGCGTGGATGCCGCACGCATCGACGAAGTCATCATGGGCTGCGTCCTGCCGGCCGGGCTTGGCCAAGCGCCGGCTCGCCAGGCTTCACGCGCGGCCGGCATCCCGGACTCGGTCGGCTGCACCACCATCAACAAAGTCTGCGGCTCGGGCATGAAGGCCGTGATGTTGGCCCACGATTTGATCAAGGCCGGTAGCGCGAGCGTCGTGATCGCGGGCGGCATGGAGTCGATGACAAATGCCCCGCACCTGCTCAATGGCTCGCGTACCGGGATTCGTTACGGCAGCGCCGAATTCGTCGACCACATGGCATTCGATGGCCTGACCAACCCGGACGACGGCAAGGCGATGGGCGTATTCGGCGATTCTGCCTGCAACAAATATGGTTACGACCGGGCCAAGCTGGACGCATTTTCGGCAGAAAGCGTGGACCGGGCACAGAAAGCCCAGGCTTCGGGCGCATTCGCCGCAGAAATTGCGCCGGTGACGGTCAAGACCCGCAAGGGCGACGTAGTCGTTGATCAGGACGAGGAGCCCGGCAAGATCGATATCGGAAAAATGCCAAGCCTGCGTGCCGCATTTGGCAAGGATGGCGTGCTGACCGCAGCTTCTTCTTCCAAGATTTCCGACGGAGCAGCCGCCTTGGTGGTCATGTCATCCGAGGCCGCGGCGGCGGCAGGCGCGACCCCGCTGGCACGAATTGTTGCGCATTCCACCCATGCACAAGCCCCGGAATGGTTCACCACCGCCCCTGTGACCGCACTTCGCAATGTGCTGGACAAGGCAGGTTGGAGCGTGGACGACGTCGACTTGTTCGAGATCAACGAAGCCTTCGCCTGCGTGGCCATGGCGCCGATGACGGAGCTTGGCATTCCCCATGACAAATTGAACGTAAATGGCGGCGCATTGGCGCTGGGACACCCGATCGGCGCCTCCGGGGCACGTCTTCTCGTCACCTTGATGAACGCGCTTCAGGCCCGCGGCAAACGCCGCGGAGTGGCGTCCCTGTGCATTGGTGGCGGCGAAGCCACCGCGATGGCTATCGAGTTGATGTGAAGATATTGAACGCGAAGATGAAAAAAAACCGGCCAACCGCTTGACACCGGACAATGGCTTGTCATCATGGTAAGGGCGCGCAGCTTGCGCGTTGCCAAAATAACTTACGACGAGGAAACCGTATCATGTCGATTAACAAGATCCTGCTGGCAATGGCGCTGGGCTTGGCCCTGACCGCTTGCACCAACAAGGAGCAGGCTGCTGACGCGTCCGCTGATGCCGCCGCTGCTGCAACCGATGCCCAGACCGCCGCTGATTCTGCCGCTGCAACCGGTGACATGGCTTCTGCCAATGCTGCCCAAGCTGCTGCCGACACCGCCGCCATGGCTTCTGACGCTGCCGACTCCGCCGCTACCGCGACCACCGCGGCTGGTGGCGACATGTCCAAGGCTGACGACGCTGCAGACTCTGCCGAAAATGCTGCCGATGCTGCTGGCCAGGCCAAGGACGCTGCTGAAGAAGCCGCTGCTGCGGCTGACGCCAAGAAGTAATATCGACGGGCGTTTCATCGCCTGTTCTGATATCGCAAAATCGAAAAGCCGTCGGGATTCCGACGGCTTTTTCGTAGCCTGCCCTACGGCTGGCGAATGACGGTCACATGAGCCCGGCACCGGCCCGATGCCGGACGTTTGGGCGCGTTGACGCTGGCTCCACTCGAACCGTTTTACCCTACGCAATCATCAAATTTCAGGAGAGACCCATGAATACCAAGCTCGTTGTGCTCCTTGCCGCTGGCGTCCTCGCCCTGTCGGCCTGCAAGAACGAAACCCCCGAAGCCAAGCAGCAGGCTGCCGAAGCCGCCGCCGCGATGGATCAAGCCGGAAATGCTGCTACCGATGCTGCTTCCGCCGCTGGCGACGCCGCCCAGCAGAGCGCCGAAGCCGCCGCCGCTTCCACGGGTGAAGCCGTGGGCGAAGTCGCCGCCAATGCCGAACAGGCTGCGGATGCTGCCAAGGCCGCTGGTGCAGAAGCTGCCGCCGGTGCCGCCTCGGCCACTGCCGATGCTGCCCAGCACACTGCAGACGCCGCCCAGAACGTGGCCGACAAGGCTGATGCCGCTGCCGCTGAAGCCAAGAAGTAAGTTAGTCGCAGCGCAATAGCTGCGTGCAACACCTGAAAGGCTCGCTTCGGCGGGCCTTTCTTTTTGCCTGATGCGCTCTTGCCGCGGCGAACGTGCCCGTCGTACAACCAACGACTGCTGCCAGTAAGCATCTGCCCCTAGCGGTTATCCTGTGGCATTACCCGATTGATGGCCCGCTGATGCCCGCCCTGACTTCGCAGATCGATCCACGTTCGCAAGATTTCCAGGACAACGTCGCCTGGCATCGGGAATTGGTTGCCGAACTTGATCGTCGGCTGGCTCGTGCTGCGGATGGCGGTGGCGAGAAGGCGCGCCAGAAACACACCGCACGCGGCAAACTGCTCCCGCGCGAGCGCATCAGTGCCTTGCTCGATCCGGGCTCACCGTTCCTGGAAATCGCCCCGCTTGCCGCCGAGGGCATGTACGACGACGCCGCGCCTGCGGCCGGGATGGTCTGCGGCATCGGCCGGGTAATGGGCCAGGAAGTCGTAGTGGTCGCCAATGATGCGACGGTCAAGGGCGGCACCTATTTCCCGATGACGGTGAAGAAGCATCTGCGCGCGCAGGAGATCGCCCGCGAAAACCATCTGCCTTGCATCTACCTGGTCGATTCCGGTGGCGCGTTCCTGCCGCTGCAGGACGAGGTGTTTCC
>JBDSGA010000108.1:0-9482 GCA_039919235.1 Thermomonas sp.
GCATCGACCGTGGCCAGCCTGAAGAATGGCCTGAAGCGCGCGCAGGGCGAACTGGAAGGATTGCGCCGCAGTGATGCCGTGCGTGTGCGTCGCGATGATGAGCGAGCGATGCTGGCTTGGCTTGGGAAGCAGGCGAGTTCAAAGACGACGCGCAGTAACATCGATGCGATGCAGGCGGTGCTCGATCATGGGGGCAGCACCCGCGACCGCGACCAATTGCTCTCAACGATTCGCACACGCACTGAAGTACTGCGCGCCGCGATCACCCTGCAACGGTTGGCCACGGAACGCGGTAAACCAGATGCCGAGCGCGAGAACGGCTACCAGCAGCGCGACGAGACTCGCATCGAGGCCAGCCTGAAACAGGTACAGCGCCGCTATGCGCCTAAGGTCGAGAAGGCCGTGCTGGCCAGCCTGTTGCGCCAATACCTCGCGTTGCCGATGGAGCAGCACGTTGCCGAAGTTGATGCGGTGTTTGGCAGCAAGCCGGATGGCGTTGAAGCGCGAATCGATGCGTTGTATGCGGGGAGCGAATTGGGCAACGAAGCCGCGCGCCTCGCTGCTTTCAAGCAGGACGCCGCTGCGTTGACCGACAGCAAGGATTCGCTGTTGCACGCGGCGTTGACCCTGCAACCGGCTTGGTTGCGGATGGAGGAGCAGGCCAAGCAACGCAACGGTGAACTACTGCGTCTACGGCCCGCCTATATGCAGGCCTTGATCGATTATCGCCAGACGCAGGGGCGGGCCGTATATCCGGATGCCAACGCCACCTTGCGTGTCAGCTACGGCATGGTCAGCGCGCTGTCGCCGCTCGACGGCATCGACTACCGCGCGCTGACCACGGTCGCCGGCATCGTCGAGAAGAACACCGGCGTGGAACCGTTCGATGCACCCAAGCCCTTGTTGGACGCGATTGCGAAGGGCGACTTCGGCAGCACCGTTGATCCCACGCTGAAGACGCAGACCGTCAACTTCATGACCAATCTAGATACCACCGGCGGCAACTCCGGTTCACCGGTGCTGGACGCCAATGGCAAGTTGATTGGGCTGAATTTCGACAGCAACTGGGAAGCAGTCAGCGCCAGCTGGATGTTCGATCCACGCTACAAGCGCGCGATTCACGTGGATATGCGCTACCTGCGCTGGTTGCTGGCCAAGGTGTATCCGGCGCCAAACCTGCTCAAGGAAATGGGCCTGCCGGCCGAGTGATCTGCGGTCCGGCTGTGCCGCTCTGCTTCTTCAAGCGTCAGCAGACGGCGAGACCAGCGTGTATCTGCCTGGCGGTATTTCGAGCCCAGTAGCAAATGCACGCTGGTAGGCGCGGTCCACCATGTTGCAGCGTCAACCTTCGCCAAGTCTGTAATCGAACGTGTAGAAATGCTTGCCGTCGACGATATCGATGGCAATGCGCCCACGCAGCCCGGTGAGATCATCGGTGCCCGTATCCGGCACCACGGTCAGGTCCAAGGATGGCGTGCCGCGGTCCAGGATGCCGTTGTGCTGTGCAAGGAAACTGCCGCTGAGGCCATCCAGCGACCCCACGACACGTTCAATCGCGACATACGCGCCGGACCCGTCCACCGGCGACATCGCGGCCAGCATATGGACGACGCTGGTGGCGTCCAACGCGCCATGGAACTGCTTGTCGAAGCGCATGTGGCCGATCTCGACACCGTCGCCCATGTCCAGCGAGCCCTGCGGGGTGCGCTTGACTTCGAATTCGCCTTTGGCCTGCATTGATAGATCCTGTTCATTGAATGGATTGCGATGGTAACCCCGGGGTTGCAGGGTGTCGCAAGTCTGCTACGCTTCGCCCCGTCACGATTCCCATGCCAGCCGGCCCCGTCTCCTGACCCGCAAGCGAAGCGCCGCATTCAAGCGACTTCGCATCGAAACAAGACCGTCGTTTGCGCTGTGCCGGCTGCTGGGATTCGTGGGACCTGATTCTGATCAGGATTAACCCCCACAGGAGCCTAACAATGAAAGTGCTGGCGTGCGATGGAATCCATGAGGATGGCTTGGCCCTGTTCCGCGATGCGGGATGGGATGTCGCCATCTCCGACCCGATCAAGGACCCCGACGTGCTGGCGCTGGCCTTGGCCGATGTCGATGCCGTCTTGGTGCGTTCTTCCACCAAGATCACCCAAGACTCGCTGAAGGATGCGACGCGCCTGAAGGTGATTGGGCGCGCAGGTGCGGGCGTGGACACGATTGATGTGGATGCGGCCACCGCGCGTGGCATCGCGGTGATGAACGCGCCTGATGGCAACACACTGGCTGCAGCGGAGCACGCGATCTCGCTGTTGTTCGCATTGGCGCGGCACATTCCGAAAGCAGATGCAGGCATGAAGGCCGGTGGCTGGCCGAAGGTAGGCCTGACCGGCTTCGAGCTGGAAGGCAAGAAGCTGGGCGTGATTGGCCTTGGCCGCATCGGTGGCACCGTGGCGCGCAAGGCGCAGGGCATCGGCATGGACGTGGCCGCGTTCGATCCGTTCCTGCCGGCCTCGGCGGCGGGCAAGGGCAGCGTGCCGTTGAAGACGCTGGACGATTTGCTGGCCTGGGCCGACGTGGTCACCCTGCACATCCCGCGCACCAAGGAAACGACGAATCTGCTGTCCGAAGAACGCATGCGCACGATGAAGCGTGGCGCGTATGTCATCAACGCCGCGCGTGGCGGACTGGTCGATGAAGACGCGCTGCTGCGCTTGCTCGATGAAGGCCATTTGGCTGGTGCCGCACTTGATACATTCGCCACCGAACCACTGCCGGCGGACTCGCCGCTGCGTGCGCATGCCAACCTGATCCTGACCCCGCATCTGGGCGCATCGACCGGCGAGGCCCAGCAAGCGGTGAGCACGATTCTGGCCAGGCAAATCATTGATTTCGTCGCCACTGGTGCAGTCGCCGGCTGCGTCAACCTGCCACCGCTGACCGCCGAAGCCGCGCGAGAAGTGGGGCCGTGGATCCCGCTGATGTCGTCGCTCGGCCGCCTTGCCGCTCGACTGGTGCCAGCCCCAACGCGCCTGGACATTACCTATGCCGGCCGCACCGACGCATTGGATACGCGCCCGTTGACGCGCTTGTTGGTGGCGTCGCTGTTGGGCGTGCATTCCAGTCGCGTCACTCCGGTGAATGCGCTCGCGGAAGCAGCCGCACGTGGCTTGGTGGTGGCGGAAACCGTGGGCGGCGATGGCGATGGGTTCGATCGCTTGCTCAAGCTGCGTGTGAGCGACGGCAAGCGCAGCCGCGAGATCGAAGCGACGTTGCATCGCGGGCCGCGCGTGGTGCGAATGGACGGCGTCGAAATCGAATTTGATCCTCAGGCGCACGTGCTGCTGCTGCGTAACGAAGACCGTCCTGGCATGGTCGGCGCAGTAGGTTCGCAGTTGGGTGCACTCGGCATCAACATCGTCAATTTCGCGCTTGGTGCAGCCGGTGATGGCCAGGCACGCGCGGCGATCACCGTGGATCGTGCGGTCGACGATGCGCAATTGCAGGCATTGCGGTCGATGCCCGGCGTGCTCTCGCTGGCGCAGGTGTAAACGCGATGCGCATCCTGTTGGCACGCCATGGCGAAACCCCCTGGAATGCGGAAGGTCGCTACCAGGGGCAGGAAGACATCGTCTTGTCCGAGGTCGGTATTGCCCAAGCCACCGCGCTCGGGCAGCGCTTGCACGAACTGCATATAGACCGCGCGGTCGCCTCGCCTTTGTCGCGCGCGCGTCGCACAGCCGAGCTTGCACTCGGTGAGTCGCGAGCATCGAAATTGATGTTCGACGAAGGGCTGAAGGAGATCGCCCATGGCAGTTGGGAAGGCTTGCTAGCCAGCGAAATCCACCAGCGCGATCCCGACCTCTTGCGCGCGTGGCGGGAAGCGCCGGAGAGCGTGCAGATGCCCGATGGCGGCGAATCCCTGCAGCAAGTGCAGGATCGCGCATGGCCAGCACTGGCGCGCGCGTGTTCGGGTCTTGGCGCGGACAGCACGCTGTTGATCGTCGCTCATGATGCGGTCAATCGCGTATTGCTGTGCCGGGTCCTCGGCATCCCGCTAGCCAAGCTGTGGAGTTTTCGCCAGGCACCGACCACGCTCAACCTGCTGGAAGGTGCCAGCGTCGAGCGTCTGGAAGTGGTGCGCCTGAATGACTGCAGCCACCACACTGCGCTGTTCGGCGAAGCGGTGCATCGAGCGTTGTGATTCAGCAGTGAAGCAAATGGCGGCTATCGCCGGGTGTGGCGAAATGGGGTCAGAGTGAATTTCCTGTACGTAGCAATCGATCGTTCCGAAATCCCGATCAGGAAACTTCACTCTGACCCCATTTCACAAGCTCCTACAATGTGCGCCATGATCCGCACCCTTGCCGACTGGCTCGCTTACATCGAGCAGCAACACCCGAAGTCCATCGACATGGACCTGGAGCGCGTGCGCGACGTCGCTGCGCGCATGCGCCTGGGCACACCGGGCAAGCGCGTCATCACCGTGGGTGGCACCAATGGCAAAGGCTCGACCGTTGCCTTTATCGAGGCGATTGCGCGCGCGCATGGCTGGAAGGTGGGCGCCTACACGTCGCCGCATTTGCTGGCCTACAACGAGCGCGTGCGCATCGACGGAATTGACGCGACAGATGCCGAGTTGATTTCCGGTTTCGAAGCTGTGGATGCCGCGCGCGGCGATACGCCACTCACCTACTTCGAATACGGCACGCTATGCGCGCTGTGGCTGTTCGCGCGCGCACAACTCGACCTCGTCGTGCTCGAAGTTGGACTGGGCGGACGCCTGGATGCGGTGAACATCATCGATGCCGATGCGGCGATCATCACTACGGTCGACCTTGATCACCAGGACTGGTTGGGCAACGACATCGAAGCAATCGGCTTCGAGAAAGCCGGCATCGCGCGTCCGTTCAAGCCTTTGATCCTGGGCGATGACGACCCGCCGGCCAGCGTGTTGCGGCATGCGTATGCGATCGGCGCCCAAGCCTGGCGGATCGGCTGCGATTTCTTCGCAGAACCGATCAACGATGCGCATTGGCGTTGGCGCGAAGTTGGCTGCGTGATCGAGTTGCCAATGCCGCGGCTGACCGCTCCGGTGCAGTTGCGCAACGCGGCGTGTGCGATCGCAGCCTTGCGCGCACTGCACAGCCGCATCAACCAACATGACTTCGCCACCGGCATTGCGAATGCGCACATCCACGGACGCCTGCAACGGTTCCAACAAGATGGCGTGGACATCGTGGTCGATGTCGGTCACAACCCACAGGCGGCGCGCGCGTTGTCGGCGTGGCTGGCGAAGCAATCAAAGCGCCCCACTGTGGCGCTGTACGCGGCGCTGGCAGACAAGGATGTGGTGGGCGTGGTCGCGGCATTGGCGGGTCAGGTGGATGCTTGGCATCTGGCCGGTCTGGCCGATGCCGGGCCGCGTGGTGGGGAGGTCGAGGCCCTAGCACAGCGCTTGGCGGACACTAGAGCGGCAGTTGGCACACAGCATGTCAATGTCCAGCAAGGACTGAAGGCGGCCATCCAGCAGGCCGGACCCGGCGGGCGCGTGCTGGTGTTCGGGTCATTTCATACGGCAGCTGCAGCCCTGCGCGCGCTGAACGCGGTGCCCTGATCGGCCGCCTGCAGGCCAGCGGCCCGTTATAATTCGCTGGTCCCCCCTGGCGGTCCGCATCCGATGGAGTCTTCCCTCAAACAGCGCTTGGTTGGCGCGAGCGTGCTGGTCGCATTGGCCGTGATTTTCTTGCCGATGCTGGTCAAGGGGCCGGCACCCGATAGCGGCGTGTCTGACGTGTCGCTGGATATACCGGCCGAACCCAAGAGTGACGTGCCCACCAATAGCGTCGACCTGCCGCTGATGCCTGCTGCTGGCGCACCGCGCGGTGGCGTGGTCGGCATGCCGGCAGGTGCGCAGGACGACAATGCCAACGCAGCACCTGCTGGCGCGTTTCCGAGCGTCGCTGCAGGCGACTACGTCGTCAGTTTCGGCAGTTACGCCACCAAGGCGGATGCCGGACAGGTCATCGCGGCCCTCCGGAATGCAGGGCTGCCCGCGTTCTCCCAGGCCACCAAGGTTGGCGCGCGTGATGCGCAGCGCGTGCGCATCGGTCCGTTCGCGGATCGCGCAATCGCCGAATCCGCGCGGCTGAGCGCTGCCAAGGTGAACGGTGGCGTGGATGCCAAGGTGGTGGTGCTGGATGCCAATCCAACGGCGCCCGTCGCGGTGGCCCCAAGCGTTCCCGTGCCGGTTCCCGCCAAGGTGGCTGCTCTATCAACACCGACGCCTGCCAAGCCGGAACCGCTGCCACCCGTGGCCAAGCCGGTGTCGCCGCCCGCGGCTAGCGTGGTGGAGCCGGCGGCAACGACGCCTGCTCCCGCCGCTAAACCACCGGTTGCAGCCCCCGCGCCCACACCGGTAGCCAAGCCCGCGGTCGATACCAGCAAGACCGGTTTCGCGGTACAGGTCGGTGCGTTCGCGGATGCCGCCGCGGCGACCGCCTTGCGCGACAAGCTACGCAGCGCCGGTTTCAACACCTTTACCGACACCGTGAACACCGACGGCGGCATGCGCACCCGCGTGCGCGTTGGGCCTGTGGTGAATCGCGCCGAAGCCGATGCATTGAACACATCGGTCAAGGCGAAAACGGGCATTGGCGGCATGGTGCGCCCGCACCCCTGATTTATTGGTTCAAGCCATTGTTCGCGATGTCGTGGGTCCGGCGTTAGATCTTTTTCCACCGTTCGTAACTCTCGGGTTTTGTCATCTATGTGCGGAATTGTCGGGATCGTCGGCCAGAGCGAAGTCGCCGCGCAGCTGTACGACGGGCTGACCGTGCTCCAGCATCGCGGCCAGGATGCGGCCGGGATTGCCACTGCGGATGGCGGCAAGTTGCATGTGCACAAGGGCAATGGGCTGGCGCGCGATGTGTTCGACGAACGCTCGATGGCGTTGCTGGTCGGGCGCGTCGGCATCGCCCATTGCCGGTATCCAACGGCAGGCAGCGAGGGCAGCGATGAAGCGCAGCCGTTCTACGTCAATTCGCCGTTCGGTATTGCGCTTGCGCATAATGGCAACCTGATCAATACCGATGCACTGCGCCGCGAGGTGTTCGAGCAGGACCGCCGTAACGTCAATACGGAGTCCGATTCCGAAGTGCTGTTGAACGTGTTCGCGCACGAACTCGATTTGCAGAAGTCATTGACGCCGGACGCAGTGTTCCGTGCGCTGGAAGGCGTGAACCGCCGCGCCAAAGGCGGCTATGCCGTCGTATGCACCGTGCTTGGCCTGGGCTTGGTGGCGTTCCGCGACCCGAACGGCATCCGCCCGTTGGTGCTCGGCAAGCGCACCGTGGCGGCCGGTGATGAATACATGGTGGCCTCTGAATCGGTGGCGCTAGACATCCTCGGTTTCGAGCACCTGCGTGACGTACTGCCGGGCGAAGGCATCATCATCACCGCACGTGGCGAATTGCATGCTCGCCAGTGCGCCGAGCCGCAGGTGCACGCGCCGTGCATCTTCGAATACGTGTATTTCGCGCGCCCGGACTCGATGATCGAAGAAATCTCGGTGCATAAGGCACGCATGCGCATGGGCGTCATGCTGGGCGAAAAAATCCAGCGTTTGCGCCCCGATCACGACATCGACGTGGTGATCCCGATCCCCGATACCAGCCGCGATGCCGCACTGGAAATCGCCAACGTGCTTGGGGTGAAGTACCGCGAGGGCTTCATCAAGAATCGCTACGTCGGCCGCACCTTCATCATGCCGGGGCAGGGCGAACGCGCGAAGTCGGTCAAGCGCAAGCTCAATCCAATCCCGCTGGAGTTCCGCAACCGGGTCGTGCTGCTGGTCGACGATTCGATCGTGCGCGGCACCACCTCCAGGCAGATCGTGCAGATGGCGCGCGATGCCGGCGCACGCAAGGTCTACCTCGCGTCGGCCGCGCCGCCGGTGCGCTATCCGAATATTTACGGCATCGACATGCCATCGCCGGAAGAACTGGTCGCGCACAACCGCAGCGAAGCCGAGATCGAGCAATTGCTGGGCTGCGACTGGCTGATCTACCAGGACCTCGCGGATCTGGAAGCGGCCGTTGCAGGACCGAAATTCCCCGACCGCACCTTCGACAGTTCGTGCTTCAACGGCGAGTACGTGACGGGCGTGGAACCCGGTTATTTCGAGCGGCTTGAACACCTGCGTTCGGACGAAGCCAAGAAGCAGCGGCGGGCGAGTTGATCCTGCTCAACGGCGCTTTGCCATGAGCGATCTGTTCGCCTCGGCCCGCAACTGCCTCGCCGCCGCATCGCCCGAAGCGAAAGTGAGCGCGAGCTTCGAGGCCGCGGCCGCCTTTGCGCGTGGCTAACTCATCATCGACGCCGCATCGCCACCGCCCGAACCGATCCGCATGCCCGGCCGTCCGCCGACGCCGCGAATGGTGCATCCGCGCGATCTTCCCCGGCGCGGCTTCGGCAGCAATGAAGGGCGCGCGGCGTTCATCCATGCCGTCGCGCACATCGAATTCAACGCGATCGACCTGGCCTGGGATGCGGTGTATCGCTTCCGCGACATGCCGGATGCGTACTACGCGGACTGGATCAGCGTGGCGAACGACGAGGCTCGGCATTTTTCGATGTTGCGCGCGCGCCTGCGCGAGCTTGGCCATGACTACGGCGATTTCGATGCGCACAACGGCCTCTGGGAAATGGCCGAGAAGACTGCGGATGACGGGCTGTCACGCATGGCGTTGGTGCCGCGGGTGCTGGAAGCGCGGGGACTGGACGTGACGCCAGGGATGATCGTGAAACTGCGCGGACTGGGCGATCACGCCACCGCCGACATCCTCGAAATCATCCTGCGTGAGGAAATCGCGCACGTAGCAGCCGGTTCGCACTGGTACCGCTGGTTTTGCGAACGCGCCGGGATCGAACCGCGCGCCAAGTTCCGCGAACTGCTGCGCGAATACGCGACCGCCGTCCTGCACAAGCCCTTCAACATGGACGCGCGGCGACAGGCGGGTTTCGATGTCGAGGAACTGGAAGAACTGTTGGCGGCCGCCGACTGATCGTCATCATCCGTTTGCATCGCCTGCTGCAGAATCACTGGCATTCCAGTGTCCAATGGCGCCTCATGAAGTTCGTAATTTCATCGATAGCCTTGTTATTGGCCGCATGCTCGGCGCCGCGAGACTCCGAAAGTGCGCAAAACGCCGCACCGGCGCCATCTCCTGCAGCCGCGATTGACTTGCCCACGCCGATCAATGAAAGCGGAGCGATTGATTCCAACACACTGCAGGGCCTGCGCGTAGTCGGCACCGAGCCGTTCTGGGCTGTGAAGGTGGAGGGCGACACGTTGACGTTCACCACGCCTGAAAATCAAGTTGGGCTGCATATGCGTGGCAAGCGCACGGAAGTGGCCTGGGGTGGGGTCGATATTGCTGGGCAGGACGGCGAGCGGACGTTTTCGTTAAAGGTGCGGCCCGGCGAATGCA
>JBDSGA010000109.1:0-3212 GCA_039919235.1 Thermomonas sp.
GAACATGGATCTGTTTCCCTTATTGCCCGACCGGCACGGAACCGATGAACCAATACCCGCCAAGCAGCAGGATCAGACCGAGAATCATCGCGAACGCGTAGTGATAGAGGTAACCCGACTGCAGGCGACGCGCCGTCGCGGCCACGCGGTGCACCAGGCTCACCGAGCCGTTGACCATCGCGCCATCGATGACCGCCGTCTCGCTGACCTTCCAGAACAGCCGGCCGAGCATCACACCACCACGAGCGAACACCGCGAAGTAGACATTGTCGACCCAGTATTTGCGGTCGAGCACGATCCACAGCGGCTTCAGCGCGGACTTGATCCGACCGGCCATGGCGGGGTTGAAAAGGTAGATGTAGGTACACGTGATGAAGGCGATCAGCACCAGCAGGAACGGTAGTTGGGTGAAACCGTGCAACGCCATCGCGGTGGCGCCGTGGAATTCCTGACCAAGCTCGGCCAGCACGTTGTTCGCCTCATTCACATGGATTGAACTGCCAAACCAGTTGCCGAACAGCAGTGGCCCGACCGTGAAAAATCCCACCACCAGCGAAGGAATCGCCAGCAGCACCAGCGGCAGTGTCACCACCCACGGCGACTCCTTCGGCGCATGCGCCAGCACGCCCGGCTCGTGGTGGCCGTGATCGTCGTGTGCGTCGTCATGATCATGATGACCATGCTGCTCGACGACGGTGAAGCGCTCCTTGCCGTGGAAGGTCAGGTACATCTGGCGGAACGTGTACAACCCCGTCACCAGCACCCCAGCCATCACGCAGAAGTAGGCGTAATTCGCACCCCAGCGATGCGACTCGCCGACCGCCTCGATGATCGCGTCCTTCGAATAGAAGCCCGAGGTGAACGGAACCGCCACCAGTGCCAGCGAGCCAGCCCACATGGTGATCCAGGTGATCGGCATGTACTTGCGCAGGCCGCCCATGTAGCGCATGTCCTGCTCGTGATGCATCGCGATAATCACCGAGCCGGCACCGAGAAACAGCAGCGCCTTGAAGAAGGCGTGCGTCATCAGATGGAACACGGCGCCCGAATACATCGACACGCCAAGCGCTACCGTCATGTAACCCAGCTGCGACAGCGTTGAATACGCGATCACGCGCTTGATGTCATTTTGGACGATGCCAATCATCCCGGTGAACAATGCCGTGGTCGCGCCAATTACCAGCACGAAGCTCAGTGCCGTCGACGACAGCTCGAACAGCGGCGACATGCGCGCCACCATGAAGATGCCGGCGGTGACCATGGTTGCCGCATGGATCAGTGCCGAGATCGGAGTCGGGCCTTCCATGGAGTCGGGCAGCCACACGTGCAGCGGCACCTGCGCCGACTTGCCCATCGCCCCGATGAACAAGAGTATGCAGATCACCGTGGCCGCTTCCCACTGTGTGTGCGCGGTGATCTGCAGGGTCTTGCCGACCAGGCTGGGCGCCGCGGCAAACGCCGTCGCGTAATCCAGCGTACCCAGGAAATAGAGCACCGCGGCAATCCCGAGCAGGAAACCAAAATCACCCACGCGATTGACCATGAACGCCTTCAGGTTGGCGAAAATCGCGGTCGGCCGCTTGTACCAGAAGCCGATCAGCAGGTACGACACCAGACCCACCGCTTCCCAACCGAAGAACAGCTGCATGAAGTTGTTGCTCATGACCAGCATGAACATCGAGAAGGTGAACAGCGAGATGTAACTGAAGAAGCGTGTGTAGCCAGGGTCATCGCGCATGTAGCCGATGGTGTAGACATGCACCAGCAACGACACGAAGCTGACCACGACCAGCATCATCGCGGTCAGTCGGTCGACCATGAAGCCGACACTCGCGTTGAACGGACCGATCTGGAACCAGGTGTAGAGATTCTGGTTGTATTCGGCCGCGCCACCGATAGTCAGCTGGTACAGCACGTAGAACGACAGCGCGCAGGAAATCAGCAGGCCCAGGATCGTCACGCTGTGCGACCCGGCGCGACCGATGAACTTGGCGAAGAACCCGGCCAGCAGGCAGCCGACCAGCGGCGCCAGCGCAATCGTCAGCAGGATGGATGTCGAAAGCTGCATCGGATCAACCCTTCATGCTGTCGATGTCGGCGATATTGATCGTGCTGCGCGTACGGAACAGCAGCACCAGGATCGCCAGGCCGATGGCAGCTTCTGCCGCAGCCACGGTGAGAATGAAGAACACGAACACCTGCCCCGAGACGTCGCCGAGGAAGCGCGAGAACGCCACGAAGTTCATGTTCACCGCAAGCAGCATCAACTCGATCGACATCAGCAACACGATCACGTTTTTGCGATTGATGAACAGGCCGGCGACGGCGATGCAGAACAGCACCGCGCCGAGCACGATGTAATGCGCAAGCGTGATCATGGCTGCGGCTCCTGGGATTGCGTCGGTTCATCGGGGCGGACTGCGTCCATCTTCACGATGCGCACGCGCCGGCGGGGATCCGCCTTGACCTGCTGGCTGGCCGACTCGTAACGGGCGGCGCGACGCTCACGCAGGGTCAGCGCCACGGCAGCCACGATGCCAACAGTCAGGATCAGCGCGGCGATCTCGAACGGCAGCAGGAAGGTGGAGTACAGCGAGCGACCCAGCCATGCCGTGTTGGACAGGCCCGCAGCAACCGCGGGATCAGCACCCATCACATGCGACTGCAACGCGCGCACACCGATCAAGCCGAGCATTTCCACCAGCATCACCACCGCAACGAACAGGCCGACTGGCAGAAACTTGACGAAACCTTCGCGCATTTTTTCCTGGTCGATGTCGAGCATCATCACCACGAACAGGAACAGCACCATCACCGCACCGACGTAGACCACGATCAAGGCCAGCGCAAGGAACTCCGCTTCAAGCAGCAACCACAGGCAGGAAGCACTGAAGAAGGTGAGCACCAGTGCCAGCACCGCATGCACCGAATTCTTCAGCGTGATCACCGACAGGGCCGCCGCCACGGTGACGAAGGCGAAGGCGTAGAAACAGATGAGTTGAAGCAGTTGGGGATTCATCGTGGGCCTCAGCGGTACGCCGCGTCTTGTGCGCGGTCGGCGGCGATCTGCTGTTCGAAGCGGTCGCCGATGGCAAGCAGCTTCTGCTTGTCCACCACGTTCTCGCCACGGTTCTCGAAGTGATATTCGTGGATCGATGTTTCGACGATCGAATCCACCGGGCAGCTTTCCTCGCAGAAACCGCAGAAGATGC
>JBDSGA010000110.1:0-7303 GCA_039919235.1 Thermomonas sp.
CGGTGATGTAGCGGCCGCCAAGGGATTCCACGAACTGGCCAAACGAACGGAACAGCGCCTCTGACTTGTCGCTGGCCGGGTCGCCGATGATCACGGCCTTGCCACCGCCCAGGTTCAGGCCAGCCACGGCGTTCTTGTAGGTCATGCCACGACTCAGGCGCAGTACGTCATTCAGCGCTTCGGCTTCACTTTGGTAAGGCCACATGCGGGTACCGCCCAAGGCAGGGCCGAGCACGGTGTTATGGATCGCGATGATGGCCTTGAGGCCAGCGTCCTTGTTGTGGCAGAAGACGACCTGCTCATGGCCGGTGGTGTCGAGGGTTTCGAAAATCATCGGGTGCTCCCAGTCTGGACGAGGTCCGCAATGCGGCGTCTGCCAGTGTGTGTTGAGTCGCTGGAACGAGTGGAAATGCCTGCGTTGAGCGACGGATTGGTGCAAGTTGCTGTTCGCGGCGCGGATTTTACGCGGGTCGGCGCAGGAAAGCTCATTTCCCGTATGCGGGTCAACTCCATACGCTGGCGTTTGGACGGGATTAGAACTATTTCGTGGCGGGGTGTATCCGAAACGTCCCTCGCTCCGTATCGACTTCAGGAAGGGCAAGGCGTGCGCTCGTTGACGGCATGACCGGCCCTATTCAAACCATCCAAGGGGAATGCCATGCAAATCGTTCGTGGGACGGCCATCGCCGCCTTTGCGCTCACCATCGCGGGTTGTGGTTCCGCGCCAATGCGCGATGCCGGCACTGTGCCTGCTGCTGACACGCCAAGAATAGCCAGTCAGGCTCCGTCTCCACTCGCTGCGCCAATCGCAGAGGCAACGCCAGCACTTGAGCCAACGCCGATGCCTGTCGCAACGGCGCCGATGGCGCCGAGACCGGTTGCACCTGCACCCATGAAGCACGAGGTAGTTACCGCCAAGCCAGCCGCGAAACCGGCACTTCCCGCAAAACCCGCTGCCGCAATGAAGCCCGCAGCCGCCGTGGCTGAAGCCCCCGCGCCGAATGATGCGGGCGTTGGCAGCATGTCGGGCAGCTTGAAGCTCGTGGCGGGCGCGGGCCAATCCGTCAGTGCCGGCGAGGTCAGCGAAGGCTTGGTGTATTTCCTGCCGAAGGCAGGCAGCCCGAAGCCCAGACCCGGCCATTTCAAGATCAATACGCGGTCCAAGGGCTTCATCCCGGAAACGCTGGTGGTGCCGCTGGGCAGCACGGTGGCGTTCCCCAACGTCGACACGATCATCCACAACGTCTATTCGCGTTCGCCCGGGAACAGTTTCGACCTCGGCTATTACGGCCCGGGCAAGAGCCCCGAGTTCACCTTCAAGACGGCCGGTCTTGCCATCGTCAACTGCACGGTGCATCACACCATGCGCGCGAATGTCGTCGTGCTCGCCACGCCGTATTACGCGCGTCCCGGCAAGGATGGCCGTTACCTGATCAAGGACGTACCACCAGGCCCGGGTACCCTGGTGTTTTGGCATCCGCGTGCGGTCGCCAAATCAATGCAGGTCAGCGCGCCATTGAGTGGCGGTGCCACGCAAACGCTGATTGCCAGCAAGTCGCCACAGATGCATTGATGCCCATGCAGCGGGATCGGTTTGTCGTCGCCGCCCGCAGTGATGGAAGTGATCGAATACAGGGGGAGTGAGATGAAGTTGAAGCAGTCGTTCAAGCAGTATTGGGTCCTGGTGTTGGTTGCTTTTGCCACGTTGTTGAGCGTGTTGTTCGGTTTGTTTCGCTGGCAGGACAGCCGGCTGACGACGGCGATCGCCAATGAGCGCCTCGAACAAATGCAGCAAGTGCAAGGGCTGGTCGCCGAGATTGGTCGGCAAGGGCTGGAATCACGTGGTCAGCAGATCGTTGGCAACCAAGGCGTGACCGGGTACGTGGCACAAGCGCTGGGCGGCTCGCTGCCTGGCGTGGTGTTCGACACCGCGTCGCTGGTCGACCTGTTGCAGGATCGTCGCGATCAGATGGACCTGGCGGTAGCGGCGGTCATCGATGCACAGGGTCAGGTCGTGGCCAGTACCGAGCCGTTCGCGGCAGGCAGTGATTTCAGCAGGAATCCGCTGTACCTGGATGCCAGCAAGACCGGCAAGGTGCATACAGGATTGATGGTGGATGGTGGGCGCCTGTTGCGCGTGTCGATCCAGCCCCTCGTGGACTATGGCGTGGGCGTGGCGCACTTGCTGGTGGCCGAACGCATCGGCATCGAGCAAGCGAAGGCCATTGCCGACATCGGCCATGCAGATGTCGCGCTGCTTGCGGATACCAAGGATGGCCTGTTGATGGTGGCGTCCACGTTGCCCGCAGACCAGCAGGTAGGGTTGCAGGACAGGTTGCCGGAGCGCGGAAAGGTCGGCGTCAAGCGCATCGAGATTTCCCTGGGTGGCACGCGCCAGGATGTGTCCGTGGAACCGTTGTTCGGCGTGACGCAAGCGCGACTGGTGTCGTTGGTGCGGCCACGCACTGACAACGATTCCTTCCTCGCATTGAGGTTGCCGTTCCTGATCGGTTGCGGACTGCTGTTGCTGGCGCTGGCGGCGCTTTCATGGTGGATCTGGAAGCAATGGATAACGCCAGCGAATGCATTGGTCGACGTGGTGGAACGCGCGGCGCAGACGAATGACATGCACATGTCTGCACCGGTGGGCGGCTCGGAAGCGCTTCGCAGGACTGGTGAGGCGATCAACCAGATATTCAAGCAGCGACAGTCGCGATGACGCCGCTACGTTGTGAAATCCAGCGCCATGCCAAGGCACCACATCCACAGGGGGATATTGCAATGCACCGAACAGAATTGAACGTCACGCGCGTGGCGAGTGGGCATGCGAAGCGCAGGCGCGTCAGCCTCGCCATCTCGCTTTGCCTGTTGGGCTGCGCGCTCGATGTGCAGGCGCAGGATGCCGACGCCTTGCAGGACCAGGAACCACAGGCAGAAGCCGTGCAAACCCCGACCGGTACCAGCGGCAAGTTGCTGCTCACCGGTGGTGTGACGCAGGTGGAAGGCTCTGCGGGTGGCGGTCTCACTCCATGGGCCGTGATCGGCGGATACGGCACGCGTGACCAGATCGGTGGGAATGCGTACTACACGCGGATCAACCTGTCCGACTACAACCTGCAGAGTTACGGCGCGCTGGTCGGCATCCGCGACCGGGTCGAACTCAGCGTGTCTCGCCAGGCCTTCGATACTGAAGCGGTCGGTGCAGCACTCGGGTTGGGGCATGGCTTCACCATCCGCCAGGATACCTATGGCGTGAAGATCAAGGTCGCCGGTGATGCCGTTCTTGAACAAGACAGCTGGATGCCGCAGGTCGCCATTGGCGTGCAGTACAAGCGCAACGACCAAGGCGGCTTGCTGGCGGCGATTGGCGCGAAAAGCGACAGCGGCACCGACGTGTACGTCAGCGCCACCAAGCTCTATCTCGCCCAAAGCTTGTTGCTCAACGCCACCGTGCGCATGACCAAGGCCAACCAGTTCGGCATCCTCGGGTTTGGCGGCGATCACCATGACGGCTACAAGCCGCAATTCGAAGGCTCGGCGGCGTACCTGCTCAATCGAAACCTGGCCATTGGTGCGGAGTACCGTAGCAAGCCCGACAACCTCAACATCGCCCATGAAAATGATGCGTGGGATGCATTCATCGCGTGGGCGCCGGCCAAGCATGTCTCCGTGACCGTAGCCTATGTGGATCTCGGCAACATCGTCATTCGAGACAACCAACGCGGTTGGTACGCCTCGCTGCAGGTCGGCTTTTGAGTCGCTTGCCGGTCGCGACGACAAACCCTCCGCGCGTAACCCATCTCGCCTCCAAAAAGGGAGCAATACAGATGAAGATGAAACACACGCTGCTGCTATCGTGCCTCGCTGTTGCAACGTGCGCGTCGTTTGCCGCGAATGCGCAGGACGCCAGTGACAACGCCGACACGCCGATGGACACCACGCCACGCCTGGATCCCGCCGCGCCCAATCCCGCGCCGCGGCACCCCGAACTGGCCGGATTGCTGAAGGACTTCGGCGGCAAGGACGGCTTGACCGCAATCGTCGCCACCTTCATGGACAACATGATGGCCGACCCGCGCACGCAGCCGTTCTTCGCCAACGTTGATCGCGAACGGGTCAAGCGCGAGCTGTCCGAGCAGTTCTGCGTGATCCTCGGTGGCGATTGCGTCTACAGCGGTCGCGACATGCGCACGACGCACGCGGGCCTGAAGATCGACCGCAACAATTTCAACGCGTTGGTCGAAGACCTGCAGCGGGCCATGGTGACCCACAAGGTACCGTTCCGTTCGCAGAACAAGCTGCTGGCCATCCTCGCCCCGATGCATCGCGAGGCGGTGACGCGCTGAGTCCAGGCCTCACGACACAGCATCGACTTGAAATGGGGCCGGCGGCAGCCATCGTGGCGAATGCTCCCTCCGTGCGTCCCGGAGCCGCTCCGGCCCTGTTTCATTCTCCGCTGGCAACGGCGATCCTGATGCAATTACGGCCAGCGTGCTTGGCGGCATACAGCGCACGGTCGGCCTCCGCGATCAGATCGTCCATGCGGCTGTCGCTCGAAGGTAACGCCGCCGCGACCCCGATGCTGGCGGTGGTGACGGGACTGTCTCCGGCAGTGAGCCGGGGCGCATCCGACAGCGACGCAATCCCCCTTCGTATCGATTCGGCCAGCAACACCGCCGCGGCGGTGTCGGTCCGGGGCAGCACCACGCAGAATTCCTCGCCCCCGTAACGTGCCGCGATTGCGTGCAGGGGAAGCTGTTTTAGCAGGATGGCCGCGACTTCTTGCAGGCGCTCATCGCCCGCTTGGTGGCCATGACCGTCGTTGAACGCCTTGAAATGATCCAGGTCCAGCATCAATAACGCCAGCGGCGTGCACGCGGTGATGCCAATCTGCCATTCACGCGCCATCGTCTCGAACAGGTGTCGCCGGTTTCCAAGCCCGGTCAATGGATCGGTGTAGGACAGCCTCAGCAACTCCTGGTTGAGCTGGTGCAATTCCTGCTCGCGGCCTTTCAATTCCACGGTACGTTGCTGGACCATTTCGCCCAGTTGGGCAGCGCGCAGCCGAAGCTGACGTTCCCGCCACTTGATCACCAACCAGATCATGCCAAGGGCTGCAAACAACG
Organism: Thermomonas sp.; assembly: GCA_039919235.1. Taxonomy (GTDB): domain Bacteria; phylum Pseudomonadota; class Gammaproteobacteria; order Xanthomonadales; family Xanthomonadaceae; genus Thermomonas. The sequence goes on from JBDSGA010000110.1 coordinate 5,127, forward strand.
CGGCGGCGCGTGCTCCAGGCGTGCGCCACCACGCCCGCGGCACGTCGATGGCAAATGTGATCGGGGTGGCCAAGGTACCCATCGCATCCCGCGCGTCGATGCGCAATTCGTGGTGCCCATCACCCAGGTTCACCAGTCGATGCCGGTTGTCGTTCGTCCATGGGATCGTAGTGGAGTCGTTGGCTTGGACGAGTCTGTATTCGCTGGCGCGCTCGTCCTGGCCAGTCAGCAAATCGAATTGCAGGTCGACGACACTGTTGCGCGCGGGCAAGTCAAGTGTCTGGCCCACAGGTGGAACCACGACGCGTTTGCCATCCACCAGCAAGGCGGACAGCAACAGGGGAGACGGCTTGCGACTGCTTGGGGGGCGCGGGGTATAGACCGCAGCGCCACCCACGGTGCCTATCCATACGCGGCCGTGGTCGTCCACCTGCATCGCATTGGCATTGCATTCGTCGTGGGGCAGCCCATCGGCGCGATGGTAGATGGTCGACTGGTAGCCATCGCCGACGCGCTTCAGGCGGGCCACGCCATAGTCCGTGCATGCCAGCAGGTCGCCGCTGCCATCGCGTACAACCCCATACACCATCGGCACCGGTGGCGGTGGCAATGCCGGCTTTGTCACCAGTCGGGGCACATCCGGATTGCCGATGTCCACGCGTAACAGGCCGCTCTTGTTGCTGCCCATCCACAACACTGGACGTCCGCCAGCATCAGGAATCAGGTGCATGTCGTACAACGCATCGGGCGGGAGGCCAATATCCGCGCCGAAAAAGTCCCAGCTGCCCTCGCGTACCCGGACAAGACCGCGGTCCGCGGTAGACATCCACACATCGCGTCCAACCCGGATCGCGCCGTAGGCCCGTGACGGCATGCCTGAGCGGTTGCCTTTCCAGTCCCAGGCGCGTCCATCCCAATAGGCAATGCCCTGGTTGCGGGTGCTGATCCAGACGCCGTTCTTGTCTGCCAGCAGCACGCTGACGGCCTCGTTGTCGTTCTTGGTCCATGGTGAAGGAACCTCGATGAACCTGTCGCCCTGCATGCGCAGGATGCGGCCGCTCCAGGCACCGACCCATAGTTCGCCATCTCGGCTGCCATCGGACACACGCCGTAAGCTGCGGATCGTCCTTTCCGGAAGGCCGTCGGCGGCGCCATAGGCGCGCCATTGCCCGGCTTCGAAACGCTGCAAGCCATCGCCGTCGCTAGCCAGCCAGATACGTTCGCTGCCATCCCCCATCGGCTCGACCAACAGTCCCCAAACCCCATTCGCACGATTGCCCAACGTGCTCACCAGCCGCCATGCCCCGGTCAAGGGGGTGCGCACCGCGCCTCCATCCGAACCCACCCAGACCTGCGGCGCACCCTGTGCGTCATGGCCCGGGGTCAGCGTGCGAACGCGGCTGCCCAGCTGGGGGATGCGCGGATCAGCCATGGTCCAACTGCCGTCCGCGCGCAACACCGCCAAGCCATCACGCGTGCCGATCCAGGCGTCATCGCCCGCGCCAGGCATTGCAACCAGTGTGATGTCGGCCACGAAGTTGCTTGGCAAAGGACTGTTGTCGGTGTGCCAACGCGTCCAGGTATCGTCCTGCCAGCGTGCCAGTCCACCGCCCTGCATGCCGACCCACAACGCAGCCGCTTTGCCGGCACGCGGCTGCAACTGCAGGGTCAAGATCTCGTTGGTGCGCGGACCCGGCATCGCCATCGAAACCGGTGAACAGCGGTCGCCGTCACAACGCTGCAATCCGGCCCCGAAGGTCGCCAGCCACATGCGTTGTGGCTGGCCAGCGTGTGCAGGTTCCAGCGCGATGTCGAATATCTCTCGTGCGGCCAGCGACGCTGGCAACGGCCACGCACGCCATTGCCCATCCACCAATTCCGCCACGCCGCCGCCCACGGCGAACACGCGTTCGCCCGAGCCTGCCGCAAACGCGCGCAGGCGTTGCGTGCGGTGCTCGTCGAACGGTGAACCCAGCGAGGACCAACGGCCGTTTCGCAATTGCCAGATGCCGCCGCTATCCACCGATGCCAGCAAGGTGTCGTCGGCAGTGACCAATAGGTCCAGCACCTGCCGCTCCAGCACATCGCCTGGCCCATGTTCGGCGACCATCCGCGATCCGCTCTGGCGCGCCAGTCCACGCATGGTGCCGATCCAGACTTGCCCGTTGCGCTGGATG
>JBDSGA010000111.1:0-4294 GCA_039919235.1 Thermomonas sp.
GACTTGCGCTACCTGCTGATAGGTCCGGCGTGGGTGCTGTCGAAGCTGTATCGCAAGCTAGGCCTGTCCTGGTGAATCGTTGAGCACCGCGCCGGCACTACGCGGGCGCGATTTGGCGCTGGTGCTGGTGATCGTCGCGGTGTGGGCGATCAATTTCCTGACCTCCGCCATTGGCCTGCGCGAAATCCCGCCACTGCTGTTCACCGCGCTGCGTTTCGGCCTGCTGCTGGTGCCGTTGGTGTTCCTGATGAAACGACCGCCACCTGGGCAATGGCCGCGCCTGGTAGCGGTCAGCCTGTGCGTCGGCGTGGTGCATTTCAGTTTGAGTTTCCTGGCGTTGAAGCTCGCGGGTGATCTCTCCTCGCCCGCCATCGTGCTGCAAAGCTATGTACCGATGACGACCCTGTTGGCGTGGTGGATTCTTGGCGAAAAGGTCGGCTGGCGCACCAGCGCGGCGATCGCGCTGAGTTTCCTCGGCGTACTGGTGCTCGGGCTGGATCCGCATGTGCTGGAAAAGCCCGTTGCGTTGGCGACGATGCTGGGCTCCGCGTTCGCGCTGGCGGTCGGCACGATCCTGATGAAGGGCCTGCGCGGGCTCGACATGTATTCGCAACAGGGCTGGATGGGCGTTATCAGCCTGCCGCCACTGCTGGCACTCAGTGCGTGGCTGGAGCCCGGCGCGATGGCCGCACTACCGCAGGCCAGCGGTCTTGCCTGGCTTGGCGCGGCGTTTGCCGCGTATGCCTCGTCGCTGCTGGGCCACGGCTTGTATTACGCGTTGGTACAACGACACCCGGTCGCGCAAATCACGCCCTGGCTGCTCTTGGTGCCAGTGTTCGCGATGATGCTGGGCATCGCCTTCTGGGGTGACCAACCGGGACCGCGCGTCATCGCGGGTGGCGCCATGGTGCTGGGCGGCGTGCTGGTGATCGCACTGCGAGCGAAAGTGAAATCGCGCACGCTGCCCGAGCCTGCGTGACGCCGAAGGCTCAATCGCGCGTGGTGTCGAACATCCTCGCATCGGGCGTGAACCTGCGCGGCGCATAGGCGAAATCTCGGCGCGCTGGCTCGAGGTCGAACACCAGGTCCTCGCGCATCCGTGCGAGCGCCGCGGGCGTCAGGTCAACCGCGATACCACGCGCCTGCGCTGCGACCATCACGCCACGAAACATCGGCAGCGGAAGTTCGTGCAGGCTCGGCGGCGGTTGCAGGCAGGCCAGCACGCGCCGGACCATCTCGCGATAGGCCAGCGTTTCACCGCCCGGAAGATCGTAGCTTCGGCCATGGCTGGCATCGGCATGACAGGCCATCCATGCGGCGACGGCGAGGTCGTCGACATGCACGGGCTGGCGCAGGCCATCGGCATGGCGCGGCAACACGAAGCGGCCCCAGCGTTGTGCGAGCGCGGCAATCCGGGTCAGGCTCTGGTCACGCCCGGCGCCGTAGATAAGTGTCGGACGCAGGACAGTAATCGCAGCGCCCTCTCGTTTTCCGGTGGCGAACAACAGGGCTTCTGCGTCAAGCAAGCGCGTGGCGAGATCACGCTCGTGCTCGTCGCTGGAAGCCTGTTTGCTGCTGGCACTGGTCGAGCCGAATGCCACGACACGTGGCGCGGCCACTGGCGCATCGGCATGCCAGCGCGAAAACAGGTCCAGCGGGCCACAACTGAAGATGGCATCGACCTTCGGCGGCAAGGCTTCAACGCCATCAAGGTCACCACGTGACCACTGCACGCCCAAGGCATCCTCACGCGATTGCCGCGAGACCGCACGCACCTGCCAGCCTTCGCGAGCAAGACGAGCCAGCAATGGCGTGCCAACTTGGCCGCTCGCGCCAAACACCACTGCAGTTTTCATCCGCAAGGGTTCATCGATCAATCAAGCCGCCGCGATCACGGCGTTCCGGTGAAAAAGCGCGCATTGACCAGCAGGTGCACGCCAATACTGGCGGCGTAGCCCAACGCAATCGCCCAGGTCCAGCGCAGGTGGCTGAAGAAGGTGTACTTGCCTTTCGCCTGGCCCATCAACGCGACGCCGGCAGCGGAACCAATCGACAGCAGGCTACCGCCGACACCGGCAGTCATCGTCACCAGCAGCCATTGCCCGGTGTCCATGTGCGGGTGCATCTGCAACACCGCGACCATCATCGGGATGTTGTCGAGCACCGCCGACAGCACGCCGATCAAGACATTCGCCGTGGTCGGGCCAAGATCGCCATAGAACCATTGCGAAGCCAGCGCGAGGTAGCCGCAATAGCCCAGCGCGCCAACGCACATGATCACGCCGAAGAAGAAAAACAACGTGTCCCATTCGGCGCGTGCGACCTGCTCATAGCTGTCGAAGGCGTCCACGTCGCCGGGTGCGCCTTGCCGATCAAATTCGGCCGCCTGGATCGCATTCGCCTTGCGGGTCAGGTACCAGCCATGCAGCTTGAGCAGTGACAAGCCGGTCATCATTCCCATGAACGGCGGAAGGTGCAGGAAGTTGTGGAAGCACACGGCCAGCAGCACCGTCACCACGAACAGACCCGCCACCACCAAGCCACCATCCTTGATCCGGACTTCGCCGCTGGCTGCCGCAGGCGTGCCCTTGGTGACCGCAAAGTGCATGCAGACGGCAGGCACCAACCAGTTCACCAGGGCTGGCAGGAACAGGTGGAAGAAACTCCAGAAATCCAGGATGCCGCGCTGCCAGACCATCAACGTGGTGATATCGCCGAACGGACTGAACGCACCACCTGCATTGGCCGCCACCACGATATTGATGCACGCCAAGGTCACGAACTTCGGACTGTCGCGCCCCACCGCCAGCACCACAGCGCACATCACCAGCGCCGTGGTCAGGTTATCGATCATCGGTGACAGGCAGAACGCGAGTGCACCCGTGGCCCAGAACAGCTGGCGATAGCCCAGTCCGCGTTGCAGCAGGCGCATCCGCAAGGCTTCGAACAGGTTGCGTTCGCTCATCGCGTTGACGTACGTCATCGCCGCCAGCAGGAACAGGAGTAGCTCGCCGTACTCAAGCAGGTAGTCGCCGACCGCGACATGGATACTGTCGGCCTGGCCCAGGCCTGCCGCAGCAATTGCCAAAAGCGCCCAAATCGCGCCCGCTGCCAGCATCACGGGTTGCGACTTGCGCAGATGGGTGAATTCTTCGGCGATCACCAGCAGATATGCCAGGCTGAAGATCACGATGGCGGCATAACCTGCCCAGTGCGTCGTCAAGTCAAGCGTCGGCGACTCGGCGGCCATGGCGGGCAACGTGGCAAACAGGCAAGCCAGGAACGCCAGCAGGCGTAGCCAACGCAGAGTTGGGGACATCACGAATCCGGTCGAACAGTGGAGACACAGTTTAACCCGCGTCTTCCGCGGGCTCGTTCGGCAGCGTCGCCCGTAACCAGAGATAGCCCGCGATTGCCGCGACCACCGAAGCGCAGAGCACGCCCAGCACTGCGAACTGGAACAGGTTGCCATCATCGGAAAACGCGAGCGAGGCAATGAACAGGCTCATGGTGAAGCCGACCCCGCACAGCAGGCCCAAACCAAGTATCGAACGGAAATCCATTCCTTCCGGATAGCGAGCGAACCCTGTCCATTTCGCCAGCAACGCCGCGCCCACAACGCCGACGGGTTTCCCCAGCACCAGTCCGAACACGATGCCCAGCGGCACCGGCTGCAGAACGTCTTTCGGCATGAAGCCGCCCAGCGCCAGACCTGCGTTGGCAAATGCGAAGACGGGCAAGATCAGATAAGCCACCCATGGATGCAGGGCGTGTTCCAGCGTTTCGAGGGGCGAATGCTGGGTGGCATCATCGATGTCGTCTTGCTTGTCATAGTGTGGAATCATCAACCCCGTGATCACACCGGCCAGCGTGGCATGCACACCGGACTTCAGTACGCACACCCAGACCACGGCACCGAGCAAAAGATAGGGCGTCAGCGCGGTGACCTTGCGACGATTCAGCAGGAACATGCAGGCAATCGCCGCAGTCGCCCAACCGAGCGCCGTCATCGACAGATCGCTGGTGTAGAACAACGCGATGATGATGATCGCCGCCAGGTCATCCACCACGGCAATCGTGGATAACAGCAATTTCATGCCCACCGGCACACGTGAGCCCAGCAGCGACAGGATCCCAAGTGCGAACGCGATGTCGGTGGCCGCCGGAATCGCCCAGCCCTGCATCGCGGTGGCGTCGCCCTGGTTGATCCACCAGAAGATCACCGCAGGCACCGCCACACCCGCGACCGCGCACACCAGCGGCAGGATCAACTGGTCACGGCTTGACAGCTGGC
>JBDSGA010000112.1:0-4095 GCA_039919235.1 Thermomonas sp.
GGTTGCACGGTGTAGTCCAGGTCGCGGCGCGGCGTGCCAATTTCGATGCGCAGCTTGCGCAGCTTGCTGTGGGCCTCGGCCTTGGACGCATCGCCTAGCCAAGTGCTGGCGTCGATGTCGCGAACCATGGCATCGCGTATCTGGTCTGCGATGTCCGCGGCCTGCTTCTTGCTGGCGGCGGGTAGGTAGCGCGCCGCGTATTCGCGGCCGAGCATCGGGCCTGCGGCAAGGTTGATCGCATCCAGCGTCTGCTGCCAGCGCGGCGCGGGCTGCGCTTCGCCACGCAGGACCTTGCCGCGGAAGTCGAAGGACGCATCGCGCCACGGCTTGGCCAGGTAAGGTGCCATTGCATCGCCGACGCGCCAGCGCAGGTAAGTCTTCCACTGCTGCGGTTTGAGCCCACCGACGAACTGGTCAAGCTGTGCGAACAACGCGGGATTGGCCAGCGAGACGGTGTCGTCGCTGATGCCCTGGACCTTCAGGAATGCATCCAGTTGCAGGTTGCGGTATTGCTTGCCGAGGCTCGATGTCGCGACGGGGGCGAAATTGCTGCCCGGGTCGCGCAGGTCAACCAAAGCCTTGGAGGCAGTCGCAATGCGGGTTTCGAGTTCGATCACCGATGCGGCCTCGCTGGCGGCATCGGTCTGCGGCACGCCGGTCAGGATCAGGATCTTCTTCACGTAATCGACGTAACGCGACAACAGTGCGCGCGCATCCGCGTCGCTGCGGGTGTAGTACGCGGGATCGGGCAGGCCAAGGCCGCCCTGCGAAAAATAGCCAACGTGGCGATCAAGGTCGCGCAAGTCGATATCTGCGCTGAAATTGAACACCACCGGAATGCCAATCTGGTGCAACGCGGCAATCGAGGGCGCAATGTCGCGTGCCTTCTTGATGCCATCGATACGCTGCAGCAGTGGTGCAATTGGATTGGCACCGTCACGTTCCACGGCCGCTTCGTCCAAACCGCTGGCCCAGAAATCGCCGAGGAGTTTCTGCACGTTGCCCTGCGGCGAGGCCATCGCTGCGTCCAACAGGTCGCGTTGCTGTTGCAGGGCGACCGCGGTCAATTGGCCGAGTGAGGAAATTGCGCCGCTGGCAGGCATCGGGTTCGCCTTCAGCCATGCTGCGTTGGCTTCTGCATTGAAATCCGTGCAGGTCAGTGCGGCTGCGGGTGCCTTTTTTGCCGCCGGCTTCTTCTTCGCGGCGAGGCTGTCAGGCGCGGCGAATCCGGAAACGAGCGCGAGAATCAGGGCAATGGCGAGCGGGCGCGGTGTCGGCATGCGGGATGCTTTCCGATAGTGGGCAAGCGGGCGAGTGTAGCAGTGGTTGAAATACGCTCATTCGGGTGAAATTCAGCAAGGACTGGAACGTCCGAATCACTATTTCACGCCATGCATCATCCGTTGCAACAGCGGCGCCAACAGCAGGAATAGGAGCGCTGAACCCAGTCCGATCCACAGCAACAGTTGGAACAGGTCGCCGTATTTCGCGGCGGCTTGGGCCATGTCGATGGTGCCGCCTTCGGGGATATCCAGCGAGGCCAGCTTGCCGAACTGCGCAGCGAGTACCTCCGAGTACGCGGTCGCCAGCCAGAACCCGCCCATCATGAGACCCACCACTTTCGCCACTGAAAGTTGGGTGACTGCGGACAGGCCGATGGGGGACAGGCACATTTCGCCGATCTCGAGCACGAAGTAGGCCAGCACCAGCCACCAGACGCTAGCCATGGTGCCGCCTGCGGCTGAATGCGCGGCGGCCATCAACGGCAGGAACGAGAGGGCCGCAAACAGCAGTCCGATGGCGCTCTTCATCGGCTTGCCAGGGTTGCGCCCGCGCGCTTCCAGCCACGGCCACAGCCACGCGAACAGTGGAGACAGCGCGACGATGAAGAATGACCCAAGGAAGGTCAGTGAGCCGGCCGTTTGCGGCACCAGCACCACGTCGCGGAAGCAGGCCACGCCCATTGCCGCCACCAGCACCGTCACCAGCCAGCCGGCGCGGGCGCCTTGACCACGATCACTTGCACGCAACGCCAAGATCATCAGCGGCACGCTGGCGGCCATCACGTACAGCGACCACGGCAAGGTGCCGCTGCTGTCACTGACCATCGACGGGAACATGTCCTTGGTCATCAAGCGGTCGGTGAAGGTCAGCCATGAGCCATAGGTCTGCTCGTACAAGGTGAAGAACACCAGCACGCCCAGAATGGTCACCAGCAGCGCGATCATCTGCTCGCGCTCGACGCGACTGCAGCGACGCGCAACGAACCATACGAACCAGGAACCGAAGCCCAAGGCGACCAGGTGCATCGCGCCATGCACCGTCCACGTGCGCTGGATCAGTTGCCAGACCACGGCAATGCCGGCCAGTGCGCCGAGGTAAATCCAGGCCTCGCGCGCGAGTGGGCCAACCCGTTCGCGCAACGCCAGCGGAGCCGGTGGCTCGGCATGGCCATGCAGATACTTCTGGCCCCACAGGAACATGCACAAGCCGGTGATCATGCCGATGCCGGCAGCGCCGAAACCATACTTCCAGCCATAGGTTTCGCCGAGGAATGCGCAGATCAATCCGGCGAATAGCCCGCCGACATTGATGCCGGCATAAAACAGGGTGAATCCCGAGTCCCGGCGCGGATCGTCCTCCGCATACAGCTTGCCGACAATCGTCGAGATATTGGGCTTGAGGAAGCCCACGCCCATGATGATGAAGGCCAGCGACAGGTAGAACACCTGCAGCGCGCCTTCGTCACGGACCACCACGCCATTGACGATGCGGGCGTCGGCGCCTTCCAACGCCATGCCGAGGTGGCCGAGGCATAGCAGCACGCCACCAAATACGACCGCTTTGCGCATGCCCAACCAGCGGTCGGCCAGCAGACCGCCGATCACTGGCACCGCATAGACCAAGCCACCGTAGGCGCCGATCAGGTCGTAGCCCATGTCGTCGCTGAAGCGGTGATGCTTGAGCAAATACAACAGCAGCAGCGCCTTCATCCCGTAGAAGGAGAAGCGCTCCCACATCTCGGTGAAGAAGCAGACGTAAACGCCCTTGGGGTGGCCGAGGAAGTCGTCGCGCATGGAAGGGGCGCTGGAAGCGGTTGCTTGCATGCACGGGACTCTGGCGGTGTTTGCCGAGTATAGCCAGCACACTGGACTTGCCTGCCCGCAGCGCTTAGGTTGTGGCGATTACATGCCCTGGGAGGGGTAACGATGTCGAATCCTGGTTCCGCCCCACCGCAGTTGACGGTACGCGCGGTCATTCTTGCAATCATCCTGGCGATGATCCTGTCGGCGGCCAACGCGTATCTCGGCCTGTTCGCGGGCCTGACCATCGCCACTGCGATCCCCGCGGCGGTGGTGTCGATGGGCGTGCTGCGCCTGCTGGGTGGCGGCACAATCCTCGAAAACAACATCGTGCAAACGGGTGCGTCCGCGGGTTCCTCGATTGCGGCGGGCGTGATCTTCACCATCCCGGCGTTGATCATCCTCGGCTACTGGCAAGACTTTCGGTATTCGTGGGTGCTTGCCATCGCTGGCTTGGGCGGCTTGCTTGGGGTGTTGTTCTCGGTGCCGCTGCGGCGCTCGATGATCGTTGAAGAGCCGTTGCCGTTCCCCGAAGGCAAGGCCGCCGCTGAAGTGCTCAAGGCGGGCGAGAACCCCGGTCCTGGCCTGAAAATCCTCGCCGTCTCCGCGACCTTGGGTGCGCTGATCAAGGCGGCTGCCGCCAGCGGCATGAAGATGATCCCGGACACTGCCGCAGGCGCCAGTTTCTTCGGCAAGTACCTCGCTTACATGGGCACCAATCTGTCGCCGGCGCTGCTTGGCGTGGGTTATATCGTCGGCCTGAACATCGGTATTGTCGTTGTCAGCGGCAGCATTCTTTCCTGGCACATCGCGATCCCGCTCTACCACGCTTTTTTTCTCGATACCGATCCGGCGCTTGCGGCGAAGATTGCAGGCTCCGGCGCGGAAGACATCGCCGGTGCGATCTGGTCGGCGAAGATCCGCTACCTCGGTGTCGGCGCGATGCTGATTGGCGGCGTGTGGACGTTGTTCTCGCTGCGTAATTCATTGCTGTCGGGCGTGCGCAGTGGCA
>JBDSGA010000113.1:0-13322 GCA_039919235.1 Thermomonas sp.
CTGTTGCTGGCGAAGTTCCACTGGATCCTCTACCTGTTCGGTGCGTTCCTGCTGCTGACCGGCATCAAGATGATGCTGGCCGCAGGCAAGGAACCCGATCTGGAAGCCAATCCGGCCTTGCGCTGGATGCGCGGCCACCTGCGCATGACCGACGGCTACCACGGCAATGACCTAAGCGTTATGCGCGACGGCAAGCGCTGGTACACCCCGCTGTTCGTGGTGATCATGATGGTCGCGATCACTGACGTGATCTTCGCGGTTGATTCGATTCCGGCAATCTTCGCGATCACCGATGATCCCTTCATCGTGCTGACCTCGAATGTCTTCGCGGTGCTGGGCCTGCGCGCGATGTTCTTCCTGCTGCAGGGCATGGCCGCCCGCTTCCACCTGCTGCCATATGGACTGGCGCTGGTGCTGATGTTCATCGGCGGCAAGATGCTGCTGGTGGATGTCTACAAGATCCCGGTGTTGTGGGCGCTGGTGGTGGTGGCGTTGATCATCGGCGCGACCGTGGCGCTGAGCCTGTTGCGGCCGCAACCGGCCGTGGACGCGGACGGTGCCGAGGACGCCCGGATCGAGCCGTAATCGTCGGCGTGCTTGAACGTGGCCGCAGCGCCGCCATGTGTAGGGAATGAACCCGTCACCGCCCAGGGTCACCAGCTCCCGCCAGCAGCGCAAGCTGGATGGCCAGCGAGTGCGCCGCGCCGTGCAATACAGCCTCGCCAGCGTGCTGGTGCTGACGGTGGTATTTGCCCTGCAGGGAAAGCTGCCGCTGGAGGCGTTGACGGTGACACCGGGCAGCGTGCCTAGCCTGGTTGGAATACTGGCCGCGCCGCTGTTGCATGGCTCGCCCAGCCACCTGCTGGCCAATGCCACCGCGCTGCTGATGCTGTGCACGCTGGCGATGACGGTCTATCCGCGCGCGACCGTGCGCGCGCTACCGCTGCTATGGCTGGGGTCAGGACTGGGCGCATGGCTGCTGGGCCAGCCGGGATCGCATCATCTCGGTGCGAGCGGCGTCATCCATGGCCTGGGTTTCCTGGTGTTCGTGCTTGGCTTGCTGCGCCGCGACCGCGCCGCGATCGCCGCCGGCATGCTCGCCTTCCTGTTCTATGGCGGCATGTTGCTGACGATCTTCCCGCAGGAAGCGGGGGTCTCGTGGGAGTCACACCTGGGTGGCGCGATTGCCGGCGTGCTGGCCGCGTTTGTATTCCGCCGCAGCGATCCGATGTTGCCGCGGCGCAAGTACAGCTGGGAACTCGAAGAAGAGCTCGAACGCGAACACGCGGCCGCAGGCCACGACACGTTCGAACCACGTGCGCCCGATGACGTGCCGGTGCTGTGGAAGCGTGACGAGCCCGAAGAACGCGGCAAGGTGCTGCCTTTCCGATCGCGTGAAAACCGCGACAACTGAGCTATTAAGCGCTATTTGTCGACAAGCAACGCCGGACCCAGCTGGCGGTCATGCCAGCGCGACAGCAACAGCAGTGATGCCAGCGCGCCGCACAGGCACAGGAACATGTCCCATTGGGTATCCCACGGATCACCTTGGGTCGCCAAAAAAGCATCGGCATCGGCGCCGTAGATCAACGCGCTCCACCATTCGATCAGTTCGAAAAACGCCGAGAAACTCAGGCAGGCGGCGATCACGAAATAACCAAGCCAGCCGCCGCGACGCAGCGGGGTAAGGCGCAGGAACAATTCACGCGCCAGGATAGCTGGCACGAAACCCTGCATCAGGTGACCGACGCGATCCCATGGATTGCGCTGGGTACCCAGCAGATCCTGTAGCCAGAACCCCGCCGGGGTTTTCGCGTAGGTGTAGGCACCACCGTGGATCAGCACTAGCGCATGCAACAACAATAACCAGCACAACAGCCGTGTCAGCGGGAAACGGTGCCAACGCCACGCGATCACGGCCAAGCCGACCATCACCCAAATGGTTTCCAGGAACCAGGTCAGTCGATCCTTGGCGATGATCCCGGAAATCGTCAGTACCACTAGCGTGATCGCAACCAGCAGCCATGCTTCGCTGCGGGTCGGGAATCGTGAGGGCGTCGGTGCATCGTTGTGCGGAGGCGTTTGCATGTCCGCATCCTAGCTTTTTGAGTTGTAGGCGGTTTGGCCGGTGTTCGGTTGTTGACGACTAAGCTGCGCGTTCCGTTCCAACGATCAATCCCGATGCGCGTGTTCTTGACTGCCTTGTCCGCTTGCCTGCTGGCCGCCTGCACCAGCGCACCCGATGTGCGTGCGCCGTCGGCCGCGGTCGTCAATACGCCAGTGATCAAGGTCGGCATCGCACTGGGTGGCGGTGCAGCCAAGGGTTTCGCCCACATCGGCGTGATCAAGATGCTGGAAGCCAACGGCATCACGCCGGTGGTGGTGTCCGGAACCAGCGCCGGCAGCGTGGTGGGTGCGCTGTACGCCAGCGGCATGGATGCATTCGCGATGCAGGAAAATGCATTCGCCCTGGACGAGTCGAAGATCCGCGACGTCAGTCTGTTTTCCGGCGGCGTCCTGAAAGGCCAGAAGCTGCAGGACTACGTCAACCAGCTGGTCGGGGATCGCCCGATCGAGAAACTTCGCAAGCCCCTTGCGGTGGTCGCAACCAAACTCGAAACCGGCGAGCGCACCGTGTTCGTGCGTGGCAATACCGGCCAGGCCGTGCGTGCGTCCAGCGCGATTCCGGGCGTGTTCGAGGCCGTTGAAATCGGCAAGTCGCATTACATCGATGGCGGCGTGACCAGCCCGGTGCCAGTCGATGCCGCGCGCCAGTTGGGCGCCGAGTTCGTGATCGCGGTCGACATCTCCAGCAAGGCATCGGGTTCGATCGCGTCGAGCACCAGCATGCTGGGCAACATCAACCAGAGCATCCGGATCATGGGCCAGAAACTCGGCGCACTGGAATTGCAACGCGCGGACATCGTGATCCGGCCCAACGTGAACGATATCGGCCCGACCGATTTCGAACAGAAGAACCGCGCCATCCTCGAAGGCGAGCGCGCCGCGTTGGCGGCCATGCCGCGGATCAAGGCGAAGCTCGCCCAGTTGCAGGCGGCGCGGCTTGCCAAGGCACGGCTGGCGGCCGATGCCGATGCTGCACGCAAGGCTGATGCCGAACGCACGGCGCGTTGCGCGAAGCAAAAGGGCTGGATCGATCTACTGACCCGTGACCCGGATTGTCGCGGCAGTTGAGCTGGGGCAAAAACATGCCTGTCGCCGGTGGCGTTAAGATCGTGCCATGAACAGCATTCCATCTCCGCCACGCCGCGTTGAAAACCTGCAGACCGACAAGGGCAAGGTGCCGGTCTACGCAACCGGCATTGTCGAGCAACCCTGGGACAGTTACAGCACCGCCGACCACGACGTCTGGCGGCAGTTGTACGAGCGCCAGCGCGACATCCTGCTTGGTCGCGCCTGCGATGAATTCCTGCAGGCGCAGGACGCGATGGGAATGACCCCGGACCAGATCCCGAAATTCAGCGAATTGAACGAGGTGCTCTCGGCTGCCACCGGTTGGACGCTGATGGGCGTCGAAGGCTTGCTGCCGGAACTGGATTTCTTCGACCACCTGGCCAATCGCCGCTTCCCGGTGACGTGGTGGATCCGGCGTCCGGACCAGGTCGATTACATCGAAGAACCCGACCTGTTCCACGATCTGTTCGGCCACGTGCCACTACTGATGAACCCGCTGTTCGCTGATTACATGGAGGCGTATGGCCGCGGTGGCGTGAAGGCGCATGGCATCGGTGCGGATGCGCTGCAGAATCTCACGCGTCTGTACTGGTACACGGTCGAATTCGGCCTGATCCAACAGGCCGATGGCCTGCGCATCTACGGCAGCGGGATTGTCAGTTCAAAGGGCGAATCGATCCACAGCCTGGAATCCGCAGCACCCAACCGGATCGGCTTCGACCTGCAACGGATCATGCGTACCCGTTACCGGATCGACAGCTACCAGAAGACCTATTTCGTGATCGACAGCTTCCAGCAATTGATCGAGGCGACTTTCCCGGATTTCACCCCGATCTACACACAGTTGGCGGCGCAGGATTCGATTCCGGCCGGCAATGTGCTCGAAACCGATACGGTGTACCAGCGTGGCAGCGGTGAAGGCTGGAGCACGGACGGCGACATCTGAGGCTTGAATCGCCCCGCCAATGGGTATCCTGACGCCATGGCCTCGACCCTTTCCGATCTCCCTAATCCGCGCGTCCTTTGGCGTTGGTTCAACCAGTGGCGACAACATCAACTGGTAGCCAAGACCGACCGTATCTCGGTCCTGGAGAACGTGGACGACGCCGGCCATCTGGGCCCGCGTTACGCCTTCATGACCGTGATGTCCTGCGGGATCGCGATGTTGGGCCTGTTGCAAAACTCCGCGGCGGTGATCATCGGCGCGATGTTGATCTCGCCGCTGATGGGGCCGATCGTCGAACTCGGCTTGGGCCTGGCCACGTTCGACCTGCGCAGCATCCGCGATGCATTGAAATCGCTCGCAGTCGGCGTACTGCTGTCTTTGTTGGTTGCGGCAGGCATCGTTTATTTTTCACCGCTTCAGGAAGCGACGTCCGAGATCCTGGCCCGCACGGAACCCACGTTTTTCGACTTGCTGATCGCGATTTTCTCCGGCCTTGCCGGCGCTTATGCAACGGTCAGCCGCAAGGGCGAGACCATCGTCGGCGTGGCGATCGCCACCGCCTTGATGCCGCCACTGGCAGTGGTCGGCTATGGCATTGCGGTGATGAATTGGAGCATCGCCGGTGGCGCCGCGTTCCTGTTCATGACCAACCTGCTGGCGATCGCGCTGTCGGTGACTATTGTTGCGCGCTGGTACGGATTCGGCGGCACTGATTCACCCAAGCAGACCGCTTGGCATGCCGGCTTGATCATCGCCACTTTCGTGTTGCTGTCGATCCCGCTGGGCGTCGCGCTCAAGCGTATCTCCCTGCAAGCGCAGGTCGAACTGGCGGTGCGTGCCGCCACCGATGCGGCGGCCACAAGCGCGTCGGGGCGCGTCTCCGGTTTGCGCGTGGACATGGTCAAGGATGGCGTCACTGTGGATGCGGTGATGATGGTGCCGCACCACATCAATGGCCTGGAAAGGTCATTGCAGGATGGGTTGGCGCGTCAGCTGGGCCGCCCGGTCCACGTACAGGTGCGCGAAGTGCTGACCGCCAACGATGCCAGCTTCGCCCGGCAACAGGGCACGCTCACGGAATTGAGGCGCAGCGTGGCCGCCCTGCAGACCGCCGAGAGTGGACGCAGCGCCGCGCAACAAGCCAAGGACGCCCAACAGGTTCGCCTGCAGGCGGCGTTGCTTAGCTACCTCGGCCAGTTGGCACCCAGTAGTGCCGATGGCCGGCAATGGACATTGCAGGTCACGCCAGGCGCAGGCATGGCCTTGCAACGCGCGCAACGGATTGAACGCGAGGTCAATGCCACCCTGTCCAAGGATGGCAACGCCATCACCGTGTTCCCGCCGCTGCAGCCGCTGCCGGGAATCCTGTTTGCCGATGACAGCGCGGAACTCGATGCCGACTCGGCACGCACGCTGGCCACGGTGGCATGGGCCGTACAACGCTGGCGTGGCAACGCCGTGCAAGTATTTGGCGTAGGCGGCAGTGAGGCGCTCGCCCGCAAGCGTGCTGATGCCGTCGCCTCAACCTTGCGTGCAAGTGGCGTGCAGGCAACCGTCAGATTGGACGATACCGCCGCCGTGCGCGCGCGGGTGCGCGACGACGGGCCGCTAGCCGCACGCACCGTCCGTCTTGAGATCGGCGAAACCCGCTGACCGTTTAATGCAAAGCAGGCGATTCGCTCAGGGTGAGCGTTGCGGCCAGCCTGCGGGGATATCGGCGTAACCGCCGCCGAGGTCGATACCGTCAAGCTGCTGGCCCTCGGCCACGCTGACTTCGATCAGTTCGTCAGGCGGACATGGCGCGCGGATGCAGCGTATTTGCGACGCATGCGCGATCAACTTCAACTCGCCTGATTGCACCCAGCCCAGCAGGTAGTAACGCCCGGGTGCCACGTCGATCCGGTACTCACGAGCACCTTGCTGGGTCTCGATGCAGGTCGCCGTGCCACCACCGACAGGCGTGGCGCAGACCCGCAACGCCGGTGGCGGGCGGTTGCCGTCACGTATGGCGCCGCTGATGCTTGCACGGCCCGCGCTCGCACGGCGCGAATCAGCGGTCGGTGCATTGGCTGCGGGCGCCGGTTTTGAATTGGGTGACGCCTCCGTGCGCTCGACGGGTGGTGGCGTGCCTGTCTCGGTCGTCGTGGCAACCGGCGAGCGCGGCGCATTGACCGCCTCGGTCGTCGTGGGTGCGCACGCCGCCAGCAACAACATCGCAGGAATCAATATCGGCATGGCTCGTGGCATGGAGTTCATCTTGTCATTCCTTCCAGTTGACTGCTTCGGCGACAATAGCGCCCTCCGTCGCCGGTTGCCTGCACATGTCGCTCACGCATATTTCGTTGACGCGCTTCCTGATCGAAGAAACCCACGCGGGCCGGATCAACGCCGATCTGCGCTTGCTGGTCGAAGTGGTGGCGCGCGCGTGCAAGTCGATTTCGGTCGCGGTGGGCAAGGGTGCGCTTGGTGGCGTGCTGGGCGATGCCGGAAGTGGCAACGTGCAGGGCGAGGCGCAGAAGAAACTCGACGTGCTCAGCAATGAAATTCTGCTGGAAGCCAATGCCTGGGGCGGTCATCTGGCGGCATGCGCGTCGGAAGAAATGGAGCATTGCTTCCCGATTCCGGACGCGCATCCACGTGGCAACTTCCTGTTGCTGTTCGATCCGCTGGACGGCAGCAGCAATATTGACGTCAACGCCAGCGTGGGCACGATCTTCTCGGTACTGCGTTGCCCCGAGGAGGTCGTCACCCCGCAGGATTCGGATTTCCTGCAGCCAGGCCGTGACCAGGTCGCCGCTGGTTACTGCATCTATGGACCCAGTACGATGCTGGTGCTGAGTTTTGGCCACGGTACCCACGCGTTCACCCTGGACCGTGAGCAAGGTTCATTCGTGTTGACCCAGCGCGATCTTCGAATTCCCGAGGAAACCGCAGAGTTCGCGGTCAACACCTCCAACCAGCGTCATTGGGAAGCGCCAATGCAGGCCTACGTAGGCGATTTACTGGCGGGCAAGACCGGGCCGCGCGGCAAGGATTTCAACATGCGCTGGATCGCCGCAATGGTCGCCGACGTGCATCGCCTGCTGACCCGTGGCGGCATCTTCAGTTATCCGATCGATGCCAAATGTCGCGACAAGGGTGGACGCTTGCGGTTGATGTACGAAGCCAACCCGATGGCCTTTTTGGTGGAACAAGCCGGTGGCGCCGCAAGCACCGGCCGCGCGCCACTGATGGACGTCATGCCCACCGCGCTGCACCAGCGTGTCCCGGTGTTCATTGGCAGCCGCAACGAAGTGGAGGCCGCGGTCCGCTACCACCGCGAGCACGACGAAGCAGCAGCCTGATTGGTCAATTTGGAGGAGTCGGCGGCTGGTTCAGGACCAGCCAATACAGGCCGATCTGGCGGACCACGTCGACGAAACGCTCGAATTCCACCGGCTTCTGGATGTAGCTGTTCGCGCCAAGCGCGTACACGCTACCCACATCCATTGGCTCTGCACTGGTGGTCAGCACCACCACTGGCAAGGTGCGCGTCTCCGGGCTTTCACGGATTGCTTGCAGCACTTCGCGCCCATTGAGCTTGGGCAAGTTGAGGTCCAGCAGGACCAGTGCCGGCTGATCGGTGAGGTCGCGACCTGCGTGAGCGCCGCGCCCCAACAGATAGTCCACAGCTTCGGCACCGTCGGTCACCACCCGGATCACATATTCGCTGCCAGCTTCGGCGAAGGCGATCCGGGTCAGTTCGACATCGTCCGGATTGTCCTCGACCAGCAGGATTTCCTTGTTCTGGTTTGCCATTAGTGTGGTGTCTCTTGTCTGTCTTGATCCTGCAACTCAACGTGGAAGCAAGCCCCGGATCCAGGTTCAGATTGCGCATGGATGGTGCCACAGTGCCGCATCGCGACCTGTTGCGCGATAGTCAGGCCGATGCCGTTGCCCGCGCCTTCATCGATGCCATGCAAGCGCTGGAACGGTTCGAATAACTTCGCCGCATATTCCATGTCGAAGCCGATGCCTTCGTCTTGTATCGTCAATTTCAACGTGTTGGCTTGGCGTTCGCCCCGCACCCGGATCCGGACTTGCGGTTTGCTGACCGAAAAACGCCATGCATTCTTGAGCAGCTCGGTCAGCATCGTCTTCAACAGGCGCTCGTCACCGATGACCTCGAGTCCCGGTTCAACCTGCACCTCCGCGGCCCGTTGCGGGTCCGTATCCTGGAGTTCGGCCAGTACCCATTCGGCCAGCAGGCTGACATCTACCTGTGTCAAGCGCAGCTCCGCGCGGTTCACCCGAGCGAGCTCCAGCAGGCTATCGAGCAAGTCCGCCATGCGCGTGGTCGCGCCGCGAATACGCTCCAGGTGGCCAAGTGATTGTTCATCCAGGAGGCCATTGGCTTGACGTGCCAGCTGATTGGCGAATCCGTTGATGCTCCGCAGCGGCGCGCGCAGGTCATGCGACACCCCACGCACGAACGAATCCATGCGTTGGTTGGCGGCATCCACCTCGCGCGTCCGCGCCTGCACGCGCGCCTCCAGTGAATCGTTGAGATCCTGCAATGCGCGCTCGGTCTGGCGCTGTGACGTCACGTCGCGGAATTGCGAGATGAAATAGTCCGCATTGCCTTGGGCATCGCGCATCAGCGCGGTGGTCAAGATGGTCTCGATCACCCGGCCATCGGCATGCAGGTAACGCTTCTCGAAATCCACGCTTTCCATTTCACCTTGGAGCAGACTCTCGAGGACACGCTGTGAGAGCGGCAGGTCATCCGGATGCGAGACGTCCCATGCCTGCTTGCCGAGCAACTCCTCGGGGGAACGGCCGAACAATTTGCACAACGCCGGATTCACCTCGATCCAGCGACCGTCCGTGGAGACGATCGCCATGCCGATGCCGGCCGATTTCATGGCCAAGTGGAAGCGCGCGTCGTCAGCTGCGCTGGTCACGATGCAATGTGTACATGCTGGTCATCGAGTGAGTGTAGGCGGCGCTCGTGTAAACACCGCGTGCAAGTGGTCATGGTCCCACGCAACGCAAGCAAGCCCTCGTGCACAATGATCGCAATGGAACTCTCCGCTCACCTGCTGCACCAGATTGCGTTCGGACTCGTATTGGCGGGCGGCATTTACCTGTTCATCAGCGAAAAACTGCGCATCGATGTCACCGCGATGCTGATCCTGCTGGCGCTGGTGCTCACCGGGGTGCTGGACAGCAAGCAAGCGTTGTCCGGATTTTCCAGCGAGCCCGCCATCATTGTTGCGGCGGTGTTCGTGATTTCCGGCGGCCTCGCGGCGACTGGCATCAGCGAGCGGTTGGGTCTGTGGATCGGGCGAGCGGCCGGCAAGCGCGAATGGCGAACCATTGCCGTGGTAATGCCAGCGGTTGCCCTGCTGGCGGCCTTCACCCACCACGTGATGGTCACCGCGATGATGCTGCCGCTGTTGCTGCGGCATGCGCGCGACCGGCAGATGCCTGCGTCACGCTTGTTGATGCCGATGTCACTGGCCGCGTCGCTGGGCACCACCCTGACATTGGTGAGTGCGCCCGCCTTCCTGCTTGCCAGTGACATGCTGGACCGCGCTGGCGCGGAACCGCTGGGTATTTTTTCGATCACCCCGATCGGCATCGCATTGGTCGTGGTCGGCACGGTCTACATGCTGCTGACCCGCTGGCTACTGCCCAAGCACAGTGGCGAAAGCGGTGATGACGACTACCTGCGCCTGGACCGTTACCGCACCGAGTTACGGGTCGTGCCAGGCGGACAGTGGGCGACCAAGCCGCTGGCAGAGATGCAAAAAGCAATTGGCAATTCGGTGCGGGTCCTGGGCTGGTTGCGCGACGGCCATCGCCGCGACGACCTGACCGGCAACAGTCCGCTACTGGCAGGCGACATCCTGCTGGTGGAAGCGGCCGCCAACGAATTGTTGTCGCTGCACGATGACTCCGGGCTGGACTTGAACGCCATCGCCCGTTTTGGCGACACGGTCGACGGCGAGGGTGAGCCGCAGTTGGTGCAGGCAGTGGTCGCCCCGGCATCCGAGTTCATCGGACGCAGCATCCGCGAGCTGGATTTCTCGAAGCAGTTCCATGCCGTCATCGCCGGTCTGTGGCGGCGCGATGGGGACATGGCCGATCGCCTCTCGGACGCACGCCTGCGCGAGGGCGACTTATTGGTGCTGTATGGGCGGCCGTCGCGCTTCTCCGAGCTGGCTGCGCATCATGGGTTCCTGATGCTGGTGCCCTTCGCCGGCGAAGCCAAGCGCCGCCTGCGCGCGCCGCTGGCGCTGGCCATTCTTGGCGCCAGCATCCTGGCCGCGGCCACCGATTGGCTGGCGCCGCCGCTGGCGTTCCTGCTGGGTGCGGTGGCGATGGTGGCGACCGGTTGCCTCGACATCAAGCAAGCGTATCGCGGGATCGACGTGCGCATCTTCGTGATGATCGCGGGCGTGATCCCGCTCGGCATCGCCATGGAGCAAACCGGCACCGCCGACCTGCTGGCGCATGGCCTGTCCAGCATGCTGTCGCATTGGCCGGTACTCGCCATCCTGCTGGTCATGTTCGGCGTGGCCGCGCTGCTGACCCAGGTCATGTCCGATGCAGCCACCACCGCCCTGCTGGGGCCCATTGCGATCTCGCTGGCGCAGGTGCTCGACCTGCCGCCGACGCCATTCGTGGTGTGCACTGCGCTTGGCGCGGTCGTGGCGTTCCTGACTCCGATCGGGCACCACGGCAACCTGCTGATCCTCGGTCCCGGCCAATACCGATTTGGCGATTTCCTGAAGATCGGACTGCCCTTGACCATCCTCATTGCCTTGGTCAGCAGCTGGATGGCGCGCTGGCTGTGGTTGGGTGGCCCGCTATTGCCAGCCTTCGGCAACTGATCCAACTCAGCACAATTCGCCTTGCGGCGCCAGCAGCGTTCGCGCATCCGCATTGACGCCCAGCGCAGACAAGGACGAGTCACGCGACTTTTGCATCCATGCACCCTACCCTGTGGACGTCGCAACACGCGCGACAACGGAGACCTTCACCATCGACATCCTGTTGCAGGCCTGGAACGCGTTGTGGTCGGTGCCGCATATCCGCGCCTGGCTCACCGTGGGCTGGCTCGTCTACCTGGCAGGGCTGGGCGTCTGGATCGTCCTGCAGAAACGCGAACCGTTGGCGACCCTGAGCTGGCTGATCAGCCTGGCCGCGCTGCCCTATGTCGGCTTCCTGATCTACCACGTCTTCGGTCCGCAAAAGATCACCCGCCACAGGTTGCGTCGCGCACGCGCGCGGGTCCAACTACCTGGCGATGAAGCCGACGATGATGCCGGTCCTGCGGAACTCGCGCGGTTAGGCCACGCGGTCACCGGTTTACCGCCAAGTACCGCGCGCCGCGTGGACCTGCTGGTGGATGGCGCAGCGACCTATGCCGCGCTGCTCGAAGCGGTGCGCAGCGCTCGTCACCACGTGCACCTGGAGTACTACATCTACCAGCCTGACCAAACCGGGCGCGAGCTGCGTGACGCGTTGGTGGAACGTGCACGTTCCGGGGTGAAAGTGCGGTTGTTGCTGGATGCGGTGGGCAGCTCCAAGGCATCGTCGACCTTTTTTCGTGAACTCACCGATGCCGGCGGTGAGTTGTGCTGGTTCCATCCCATGCGCTTCGGTCGCTTTTGGGAGCGGCCCTGGTTGAACATGCGCACTCACCGCAAGATCGTGGTGGTGGATGGCGCCATCGGGTTCGCGGGTGGCATCAACATCACCGACGAGGAAAACGAATCCCTGCGCACGGATGCCTACCGCGACCTGCACCTGCGCCTAGAAGGTGACGTCGTGCGCGGCCTGCAACTGGTGTTCGCCGAAGACTGGGCGTATGCGACTGGCAAGCGCGATTTCCTGGGTGAGCTTGCCAAGTCGATGCCGGCGACCGCGCACGGCGAGGTGGTCGCCCAAGTCATCACGTCGGGCCCCGATTCAGACTGGGAAGCGATCCATCGCCTGCATGTCGGCGCGATCCACTCGGCCAAACGCAGAGTCTGGCTGGTCACGCCTTATTTCGTCCCTGGCGAGGCCGCGAAAATGGCGTTGACCTCGGCGGCGCTGGCCGGTATCGACGTGCGCCTGCTGGTACCGCGCCAGAGCGATTCGCGGCTGGTCTCCTATGCCGCGCGTTCCTATTTCGATACCCTGCTGGCGGCGGGGGTCAAGGTCTACGAATATGGTCCGCGCATGTTGCATACCAAAGCACTGCTGATCGACGACGATGTCTGCATGATCGGCAGTGCCAACTTCGATTCACGCAGCTTTCGCCTGAATTTCGAGATCTGCCTGCTGTTTCGTGATGCCACGGTGGCCGCCAATCTTGCCGGATTGATCGAACACGAATTCGCGTACGCTCCACGGGTCCGCGAAGATCGCGTGCGACCACTGCTCAGCGCCCGTTTGCCGGAAGCATTCGCCCGCCTGTTGTCTCCCTTGCTTTGACGGATCTTCCGCGCGCGATTAACGTGCTCGGCGTAAACTTCGCAAAATCCGCTCGGATCCACTCGCATGCATTGGCTGTTCCTCCTGCTTGGTTTCGTCGCCATGGTGGTCGCGTTCAAGACCACCTCAAGTGGCCTGATGGGCATCTGCCTGCTTGCTGCTTTGATTTTTTTCATCCTGTGGCTGGCCGGGTTGTATTCGGCGCGGATGGCCGGGCGTAGTCGCGATGCTTCGATGATCATTGATCCGGCCGAGCTACGCCGCCTGCGTGAGCAAGCTGAAGCACGCAAGCTTGCCACCGCGGTAGCCGACACACCCTCCGACACCGACCAACGTTGACGGCACTCAGCGTCAACCTCAACAAGATCGCCATTCTGCGCAACTCGCGGGGTGGTCAGTTGCCTGATGTGCTCCAGGCGGGACGAACCTGCCTGGACGCCGGTGCCCACGGCCTGACGGTGCATCCCCGTCCGGATGCACGCCACATTCGCACCGACGATGTCCATGTGTTGGCCACGCTCTGCGTGGAGCGCGGGGTCGAATTCAACGTCGAAGGCAATCCGTTCGCGCAACCACGCATTGGCTATCCTGGCTTGCTGACCTTGTGCGAAGCAACGCGACCCGCGCAAGTCACCCTGGTGCCGGATGGCGATGGTCAACTGACCTCCGACCATGGGTTCGATTTCCTCCGCGATGGTACGACCCTAGGCCC
>JBDSGA010000114.1:0-15393 GCA_039919235.1 Thermomonas sp.
CATCGATGACAATCAAGCCCGCCTCGGGCAAGGGCACGAACACGGCCGAGCGCGTGCCGACGACGACCCGCGCCTGCCCACGCGATGCCGCCATCCAGGTGCGCGCACGTTCGCCATCGTTCAGGCCAGAATGCAGCACTTCCACGGGCATGCCCAGGCGCGTCCGGAAGCGATGCAGCAATTGCGGGGTGAGGCCGATTTCCGGGACCAGCACCAGCGCCTGCTTGCCGCGCGCCAGGCAGTCAGCGATGGCATGCAGGTACACCTCGGTCTTGCCACTACCGGTGACGCCATCGAGCAGGAACGGCGAGAACCCACTTGCATCACTGATGGCATCAACCACGTTGCGTTGTTCGTCATGCAGCGTCGGGCTTCCAGAAGTGGGGTCAGAGTCGATTTTCTGCGGGAAAGTCGGCTCTGACGCCACTGTCGCATCGTCCATTGCGACGCGTTCCACCAAATCACGGTCCCGCAGTGCGCGCATCGGCGTGCGCCAGCCCGGTTGCATGGCATCCAGCAACGTTTCATCGAGCGTGCCGGCGACAAGCGAGGTTGCGAGTACTTGCGGCTTCCCGACCCGCATCGCCGGCAACGCCGTGCGACCTGCTTCGGTCAACGACCAGCCGTAGGCGGTGGTGTCCGGTAGTGGTTCGCCCCGGCGCAGTGCCCTTGGCAGCGCGGCGACCAGTAC
Source organism: Thermomonas sp. (assembly GCA_039919235.1). Lineage (GTDB taxonomy): Bacteria > Pseudomonadota > Gammaproteobacteria > Xanthomonadales > Xanthomonadaceae > Thermomonas. The sequence continues at coordinate 692 of JBDSGA010000114.1, forward strand.
CTCGCCCAATGGCGCGTGCAAGTAATGCGCGAGCCATTGCAGCGAGTCGAACAGTTCGCCGCGAAGTATGGGCTGTGAATCCGGCAGCGAGAGGGCGGCTTTCAGCTCGATGCCGGGATCGGCGGCGGCATGCGCCGTCACGATTCCCATTAGTTCCCGTGCGCCGAACGGGACCAGGATCCGCTGCCCGGGCTGCACGCCAGCGGCGTCGATGTCCGGTGGCGGCGCATAGTCGAACGGCTGCGGCAGAGGCAGCGGCAGGGCGACACGCAGCACGGGACGGAGGGCCTGCATCGCGCCAGTCTAGCCGCCAGTCCATCGAATCGGACTTGACCCATTGGTGCCGGCTGTATCAAGCCCAAGTTGCGAGCCACAACTCAGCAATCAGCCTCGCAAAGTGCTGTAAGCGATTGTCCCGCCAAGGAAATCCAGCTTATCCACATCGCTTGTGGATAAGTCTGTGCACTGCCTGACTTCACACCTGCGCAATGGCGATGCGACATGGCCCTCCCGGGCGATGGCGAAAAAACAGCCAAAACGATCAAGATCATTAAAATCAACTACTTGGTCGTGAAACGTCACGGCTGCAGAGCATGAAGATTCCGTGAAACAGGCGTGAATGACCATTTCATGACGCCTGTGCACAACCGATTTACCCACAGGCCGCGCCATTGCTTACGGAGCCATCTCTGACGGCAGTGTCAAGCGGTATTTCGCAGGCCGTGTGGCCGGGTGTCCAGCTAAGATGCGGCGTGCCGAATCGCCCACAATGACCATGTCCTCGTCCCCCGCCATTGCCGCCTTCGTACGCGGCGTGTCCCAACGCGCGCGCCTGCTGGCGACCGTGCAGGCCGGCGCAACCAAGCCAGCCGAACAGGCTTTGGCAGTGGTAGCCCGCGTTTTTGCCACGGAAGCCGGGCAATGGCCGATCGCGCAGTGGCCGCAACAGTACTGGCGCTTGTTGCTGGCCACTCCCCACCTGCGGCAACCCGGTGCCGCCGAGCCTGGCCTGCCGTTGCCGGGTGTCGCTCGGCTTCCGCCAACTCAGCGCGCCGCTGTCTTGTTGCAGGTCGTCGCGGAACTGGATGACGCCACTGCCGCCATGGCGTTGGGTACTTCAGTGGTTGCGTACCAGGATGCAATCCGGGATGGATTGCCGCCGGATGCGCTTGGTCGGCCCGATGTCGATGTGTGGCGCGCATGGCGCGCGGCGGCGCAGCGTGAACTTGCCAATGCCCAACCCGCGCCAGAGACCGTGGTGCCGGCACCGCAAATGGCAGCAGCACCCAACCCCGCCAACAGCAGAAATTCCCTTCGCCAAGCCGTGGACGAGGCAGCCTCCAGTCAGGCGCCACGCCATCATGTGCACTGGTTGTGGCTAGGCGTGGCGACCTGCGTGCTGGCATTCGCCACCACCTTCTTCCTGCATCCGGCTGGCCGCGCAGTGCTGGAGCGCTGGACCGCGACGATCAAGGTCGCGCCGTTGCCGGCTGCCGATGCGCCGAAGGCCCGTTTCAATCCCGGTGATTTTGCATTGCAGCCCGATCGCGAATTGCTGGCTGCGCCGGAAGAAGCCGTTCTTGCCAGCCAACTGGCGTTGCTTTCATGGCTTGCAGTGAACGGCGAGGACCCGCGCGCGGCGGATGCGATACGACTGCCGGTGATGACTGCACCGATCCTGCGCACGCGAATGGAGCCTGCGCGTGATGCCCATGCATTGGCAAACCGCATTCAGCACTGGGACGCATTCGCTGCGCATGTGCGCGGGACGCAACGCGGCCACTGGCAGGCTTGGCGTGCGCTGACCGCAAGCGAGCGAATTCAATTGCGCGACCTCGCCCAACGCTGGCGCAAACTGGATCCGCAACAACAACAGGGCTTGCGTGCGCGTTTCGATGCGCAGTCCTACGATGCCCGCAATGGTTGGTGGCTTGGCCCAACCCTGGGTCGCGACTGGCCGTCCATCAACGCGCTGTTTGCCTATGTCGATGCTGGCCAGCGCGATGCGCTGCTGCAATTGCTGCGGCAGACCAACCAAGCGGGCTGGGACGTACTTGCACGGCTGGCACAAACCACGCCGCCCGAGGAACGCGAGCGGGTGCGCAGCGAGTGGCTGGCACAACCACCTTCGCAGCGTGGCGCATGGTTACGGGCACAATTCGACCGCTGACGACCAGTTCAGCAAGACGCACCTTGTCGCAGTGAAGTTGCCGCCAAAACGCGCCACGTCATCAGCCCGTATGTGCGCTCACATCCAGACCAAACTGGCGGCCGCTGCTCCCGCGATCGCCAGCGAAAGCAGGATCGAGTAGACGGTGCCGAGCACGAAGAACTTCAGCAGGGTCATCGCCCAGCCTTGCGCATACACGCGTTTCTGCATCAGCAGCAGGTATAGCGGGATCCACGCGATCAGCAGGCCCATCATTAACCCAGCGGCATTGGCGAGGAAGGATCCGGTGGGCACGAGGTGTTGCAGGCCAAGCATGGCGAAGATCAGCAGCAGTTCCAGGCTCATGAAGGCGTGGCTGTGCAGCGCGACCACCAGATGCTCCATGTACAACCGGCGCTTGAACAGGTAGAGCACTTTCAGCAGCAACGCGAACAGCGGGACCAGCACGAACAGGGCGGTGGGAATCGCGCCGAGGAAGGCGTCCTTGTAAGACGCGGGGTCGGTTTTCATGCGCCGGAGATTGCTCTTGGCGCGGGCGATCTTGTCGTTGAACCATGTGTCTGCGAATACTGGCGCCCCCGGGATATGAACGGGATTGCTCTTGGGGTCCCATGGCTGGTCGCCGAAACTGAGTTGCTCATCCATCGTGGGCGGGACTGGTTCCCCCTTGGCCGCAGCGGCGCGCAACTGCTTGATGCGTGCATTGGCCGTGCCGGACGCCACGCGTTCCGCACCGCGCAAGCCGACTTCCATGCCGCTTTTGCCAGGGCCCGCGGGGAGTGCCTTGCGGGCCCCTTCGACCTTCAACAGCTCTGCGTCCCGCAGCTTGATGACCTGGGCTTCGGTGGTCGCTGAGGCAATTGGATTGTTGTCCAGATCACCCTGGATGACGACGTCGTCGTTCGACATCGTCATGCTGCCAACGAAGAACGCGAAGATGCACAGGAAGAAAAACAGCCGGACTGGCGTCACGTAACGCACCTGGCGCCCGGAAAAATATTCCGACGTGAGGAAACCTGGTTTGGCCAAGAGCGGTCCCAGCGTGCGCACGATCCGGGTGTCGATGTTGAACACGTTATCGAGCACATCACCGAACAGGTTACCCAGCGGCCGCACCAGCCCGCTCACGGGTTGCCCGCAGCGGTAGCAGTGCGGACCCAGCAGTGGCGTGCCGCAATTGCGGCAGTTTTCCGGGGGCGTGGTGGAATCGGTCATCGTGGGCTCTCCTGCGGCCGGTAAGATGGCAGCCCGCGCGCGATTGCGCCAGTTTTCCGCAACCGTTGCGCTACGCCGCGGCCGTTTTCGAGCAGAACATGACCCGCGCAACCGCCATGCCGCGCTTTGCCGATGAAGTGCGCTCTAGCGCACGGCTTGCCGCGCCGCTTGCAGCCGGGCACCTGTCGCATGGCTTGGTCGGGTTCGTCGACACCGTGGTCGCCGGCCACCACGGCACGCGCACGCTGGCGGCGGTTGCAGTGGGCACGGCGCTGTTCTGGCTGCCGATGATGTTGCCGATGGGCACGTTGATGTGCCTGCCGCCATCGGTGTCGGAACTGGATGGCGCCGGCCGCCGCGACGAGATCGGCCCGTTGTGGCGGCAAGCGCTATGGCTCGCGCTGGGGCTGGGTCTGCTGCTGTTCGCGCTGATGACGGTGTTGCCGATGGTGCTGGCGCCGATGGGCATCGCGGCCGAAATCGTGCCCGGCGCGACCGACTTCATCCACGCGATTCGGTGGGGCATCCCCGCGTTCACCCTGTACCTGGCGATGCGCTATCTCAGCGATGGCTTGCATTGGTCATTGCCGACCATGCTGTTGGGCTTCGGCGGTCTGGTGCTGCTGGCGCCGATGGCCTACGTGATGACCAATGGCTTGCTGGGCTTTCCGGAAATGGGCGCGGCGGGATTGGGCTGGGCCTCGGCGGCGATGTTCTGGTTGCAGATGTTGGCGTTCGCGCTGTATCTGGCGCACGCCAAGCGCTTCGCGGACTTGCGCCTGTACGTCGGCTTCGAGCGCCCGAACTGGCGCGTGCTGCGCGGCTTGCTGGCCACCGGTCTGCCGATCGGGGTCACCATCAGCATGGAAGGCAGCCTGTTCATCGTGACTGCGCTGCTGATTGCGCGGCTTGGCGAATTACCAGTGGCCGCGCACCAGATCGCGATCAATATCGCGTCGCTGTGTTTCATGATTCCGTTCGGCGTGGCCGAGGCCACCACCGTTCGCGTCGGCCATGCCTTGGGACGTGGCGACCGTGCAGGCATCCGTCGCGCCGCGTTCGCCGGGATGGCCTTGGTGTTGTGCACGCAGGCGGTGTCGGCCACGGTGATGCTGACCGCGAACCATGCGATCGCCGGTTTGTACACCAGCGATGCAGGCGTTGCCGCAGTGGCGGCGTCGTTGCTGTTGTATGCCGCGTTGTTCCAGTTTCCGGATGGCGTGCAGGTGCTATCGGCCGGTGCGCTGCGCGGCCTGAAGGACACGCGCATGCCGATGCTGCTGGCATTGCTGGCGTACTGGGGCATTGGCATGCCGGTGGGCGCTGGGCTGGGCCTTGGGCTTGGCGGCTTCACACCAGCAATGGGGCCCAAGGGCATGTGGATTGGACTCACGGCCGGGCTGACGGTCGCCGCGTTCCTGCTGGCGCGCCGCTTCTTGCGCAGCAGCCTGCGCGTCCCCATGTCCTCGCAAGCAGTAACAGCGGCATCGGTCACCATGACCGATGCCGCATGAAGGCTTCACGCCGGCCCGTTAGCATGTCCCCGACGCCGCATCGTTCGGCACCGTTTTCCCGGAGTACCCCATGAATTCACCGCCGAAACCGCCGCGCAGTCGCGGCCCTATCGCTCGCCTGTTCATCGGCTTGTGGGATGCGGTGAATTTCAGCCGCCGGCTGGTCTTCAATCTCCTGTTCCTGTTCGTCGTGGTGATTGTCCTTGCCGCGATGTTCGGCGGCGGCAAGATCGCGCCACCCAGCGATCGCTCCGCCTTGGTGATCGCGCCGCAGGGACGCCTGGTCGAGCAGTTCAGCTGTGATCCGGTCAGCCGCGCATTCGCGCGCGCTACCAATGGCACCGATTGCCGCGAAGTGCGCCTGCGAGATGTGCTGCGTGCGCTGGAAGCGGCGCGCACCGACAAGCGCATCGAACGCGTGGTGCTGGAACTGGATGACTTCCAGCCGAGCGGCTTCGCCTCGCTGCGCGACGTCGCCGCCGCACTTGCCAAGCTGCGCGCCAGCGGCAAGCAGGTCGTGGCGTTTGGCGACAATTACGACCAGGGCCAGTACCTGCTCGCGGCGCAGGCGAACGAGGTGTACCTCGATCCAATGTCGCCTGGCGGCGTGATGCTGGAGGGCCTGGCCGCCTATCGCCAGTATTTCCGCCAAGGCCTGCAGGACAAGTTGGGCGTGGACATGCATTTGTTCAAGGTGGGTGAGTTCAAGTCCGCCGCGGAGCCCTACGTGCTGGACGCCGCATCGCCGGAAGCCAAGCAGGCCGACCTGTTCTGGATGAGCGATGTCTGGCAGCGGATGCTGGCCGACATCGGCAAAGCGCGCGGGATCGATCCGGCCATGCTGTCCGCGCGGATCAATGCGTTGCCGGAACAGGTGACATCCGCGAACGGTGACGTCGCCCAACTTGCACTTTCCCAGAAGCTGGTCGACGGACTGAAGACGCGCGAGGAAGTGGACGCGTTGCTTGCCGAGCGCGGCGTGGCCGATGACAGCGCGGATGGCGGTTTTCGCCAAGTCACCCTGGACGCCTACCTGAAACACTTGAACGGTGCGTTGCCGCAGGCCGACATGCGTCCACAGGTGGCCGTGGTGGTGGCCGAAGGCGAGATCGCCGGCGGCGAACAACCGGCCGGCAAGGTGGGCGGAGAGTCGACTGCAGAATTGCTGCGTCAGGCGCGCGACGATGACAACGTCAAGGCGCTGGTGCTGCGGGTGAATTCACCTGGTGGCGAAGTCTTCGCCTCCGAGCAGATCCGCCGCGAAGTGGCTGCGCTCAAGGACGCCGGCAAGCCCGTCGTGGTCTCGATGGGTGACGTGGCGGCATCGGGTGGCTACTGGATCAGCATGAACGCGGATCGCATCTATGCCGACCCGTCCACGATTACCGGATCCATCGGCATCTTCGGCCTGTTCCCGACTGCAGACCGCGCGCTGGACAAGATCGGCGTGCACACCGACGGCGTGGCCACCACCCGTTATGCAGGTGCGTTCGACGTGACCCGGCCGCTGGACCCCGGCGTGGCGACGGTCGTCCAATCGGTGATCGACAAGGGCTACCGTGATTTCACCGGCAAGGTGGCGCAGGCGCGTGGGCGCAGTGTCGGGCAGATCGATGCAATCGCGCGTGGCCGGGTATGGAGTGGCGAGCAAGCCAAGCAGCGTGGCCTGGTCGATGCCTTCGGCGGTCTCGATGCGGCCGTGGCCGATGCCGCCACGCGCGCCAAGCTCGGTAAACCCGACGCGTGGCAGACGCACTACATCGAACAGGGCGTCAAGCCATTCGGGCAATGGCTGAGCGGTCTGGTGGAAACCCACGCGGGCCTGGCACTGCTGCGCGCCAGCGGCATTGGCGAGACACTGATGATCCAGCACATCAAGGCGCAGGCGCCGTTGCGCCTGCTCGACACCGTCATGCAGCAGCGCGGCAACGTGCGCGTACTGCCGCTCGCACATTGCTTCTGCGCGGTGGAGTGAGCGTTTCGCGCGGGCGCTAGTGGGCCGCCGCGTCGAGGTCCGCCTGCTCGCGTTTGGCGGCAGCTTCCGATGCGGTGACCGCTGCGCGTGCGCTGTCCTTGTAGCCATTGGCGGCCTGCGCCAACGTCGTTTTCGGCTGCGCTTGCGGTTCCGGCCGGCGCTCCTCATCGGGCGCCTTGGGCGCGGAGCAGGCGGCCAGCAGCAAACAAGCCAATAGCACGGCAGGTGGCAGCGCGCGCGAGTTGAGCATGAGGGAACTCCAGCACCGGCGGGACGGGAAGGGCCGGTATCGGTCGTATGCTACGCCCGACACAGATCGCGCAGGAGCCGTGCATGGATCGCAATCGTTGGAGGCTGGATGGGCAACGTGCGCTGGTGACTGGCGCGAGTGCAGGGATTGGGTTCGCGATCTGCCGTGAGTTGCTGGGGTTCGGCGCGCAGGTGCTGATGGTCGCGCGCGATCCCGAAGCGCTGGAGGCCGCGCGCGCCGAACTCGAAGAGGAGTTCCCGGGTCCAGAGGACGCGCTGTTGGCGATGCCCGCCGATGTCAGCGATGACGAGCAGCGCCTGGAGATCCTGGACTGGGCGGCGGACCTCGGCGGATTGCACATCCTCGTCAACAATGCGGGGGGAAACGTCACCCGGCCGGTGCTCGACTATGGCGAAGACCAGTGGCGCGGTATTTTTGAAACCAACCTGTTCAGTGCATTCGAGTTATGCCGTGGCGCGTATCCGATGTTGGTCAAGCACCCTGCATCGAGCATCGTCAACATCGGCAGTGTGTCCGGCGTGGTCCACGTGCGCAGTGGTGCGCCTTACGGCATGGCCAAGGCGGCGCTGCAGCAGATGACCCGCAACCTGGCGGTGGAATGGGCCGAAGACGGCGTCCGCGTGAATGCGGTGGCACCCTGGTACATCCGCACGCGACGTACCTCCGGCAAATTGTCCGATCCCGATTACCTCGACGAAGTCCTGTTGCGAACACCGATGGGGCGTATTGGCGAACCCGAAGAAGTGGCAGCGGCGGTCGCGTTCCTGTGCATGCCGGCATCGAGTTATGTCACTGGCGAAGTCATCGCAGTCGATGGCGGGTTCCTGCGTTACGGGTTTTGACCGTGTGCGCTAGGGCTTTGGTACGGGCTTGGCCGCGTTCGGGTCGGTAACGGGCGCAACCGGGGAGCATCGGCTTGCCTTCACCTTGGCATCGATGGCATCAAACGAGGCCTGGCGGTCGCCGCGATTGTCATTGCTGGCGTACTTGAGCTTGAACTCGGCGTCGTCAAGGCGGCGCAACCACGCTTCGCAAAGGCCTTCCGTGGCGACCGCGGTGCAGGTGTCATCGCGCATCTCGCAGGCCTCGCCGGCACCCAATTGCTCGCTGCCGTCGATACCCACGACCTGTAGCGCTACGCAGCGTGGCACGGGTTTTTCTTCTTCGCCGAGGTAGTCATTGCCGTCCCAGCTTCGGCACTGGAATAGCGGCGGCGGTGCTGGCAATTCGGCAGATTCCGGCGCCGGCGTGCGCTTCATGTTGGGGCCGCTGACCATCACGAAATCGCCGTAGACTGGCGCGGGGACAGAGACTTCGGCTACGGGCCTCTTCGCTGGTACCGGCACCGTGCGCACTTCGCCGATGCGGCGAATCTCCTGCTTCATGCCTGACGCGCAAGGCGTGCCATTCTGCATCGATACCGCGCCCTTGGCATCGGTGCATTTGTAGAAAACGGTTTCCTGCGCGAGTGCCATATGCGTGCACAGCAACAAGATAAGCAGTGCAAGGCTGCGTAGCATCAGTGCCCACCGCAGTCGTTGTCGAGGCGTGCGTTGATGGTGCGTTCCTCGACGCGCAATATATCGCGCTCGGAGGGCATCGCGTTGAAGAAGCGGGTGCGGATTTCCTTGCGATTGTCGCGCAGTCGCGCACACGCGTCGGCCGGCGGCAGCATCGCGCAATCATCGCGTATCCACTGGCCGCCACCCATGGCAACCGGCCAGTAGATGTCGCCGCGCAGCGGTCGCGTAGGGTTGTCGGGGCGTGGGGGTGCACCACCGATATTGCTCCCCAGCGAAGTCGTTGGCCGCATTGCCTGGTAGCCCAGCGTCCACAGCGGTACCCAGCGTGGATTGCCGGCGTTATCGTCGCTGGTATAGCGCTTGCCGTCGGGCGTCACGCATTCGTACATGGGCCGTGGGGGTGCCAAATACACCACCTGGACGGGTGCGACCGGCCGCGGAACCGACACGGATCTTGCGGCTGCTCGTGACTGTTTCGGTGGAGGTGCATCCTTTGGCCTGGTCATCTCGCGCACTTGCTGTTGCTGGCCTTTCGCGCACGGTGTATCGCGCAGGGCCTGCTTGCCAGCGCTGTCAGTGCAGCGATAGATGCGCACCTCACCGCTTTGTGCTGCCGCATGGGGTGTAGTGATGACACCGCACAGGCAAGCTAGGGCACCGAAGACAAAGATGGGTTTCATCGGCCTATCTTGCGCGGATGACGCTGAATCGCCAATGGCGATGTCCATGCGCCATACGCTAGATCCGCAGCAAGTCACCACTGCGTGCATCGCGGATCGCGGTCGGGCGTGGCAGGCCGCCGGTTTCGCCGACCGTCACGGCATCGACGCCAGTCACGATGAGGTCATCCAGCGCCTCGCGTGTGGACACTGCTGCCAGCCCGGCGCGGTTGGCGCTGGTCGAGACCAATGCGCTACCAAACGCGTTGCACAACGCGATGACGGTTGGATGCGCACTGACCCGCACCGCGATGCCGGCGTGCGAACCCTTGATCCATGCAGGCGCATCGATCGACGCCGGTACGATCCAGGTATGGGGTCCCGGCCAGCTTGCGCGCACGGCCAAGCGTTGCGCGTCTGCCAGCGCCGACATATCGATGAAACGCGAAAGTTGTGCTTCGTCGGCTGCGATCAGAATCAGGCCCTTGTCGACCTCGCGCTGTTTCAGTGCCAGCAAGCGCATGACTGCGGCTTCATTACATGGATCGCAACCCAATCCCCACACGGCTTCGGTGGGATAGGCAATCACGCCTCCGCGTTGGAGTACGAGGCAGGCTTCAGCGATATCGGCTTCAGATGTCATGTGGTCATGCGCCGTTCGGTGCGTCATTCCGGGATTCGTCAGAACGACGCAATGGCTCAGAACGGCGCTTCGTCGCGCGTTGGTTTCTTGATGATGCGCTTCTTGCCCAGTTCTACTTTTGCGGCCGTGAGTAGCGGTTCGACCGGTTCTGGATGCGGACTGACATAGGCCTTCTTTGCAATGGCTTTCTTCGCAGCCTTCTTGGCAGGCGCCTTCTTTGCAGTCTTGCTGGCAGCCTTCTTCGCGGGGGCTTTCGCCGCAGGTGATTTCTTGGTCGCTGCCTTTTTGGTCGCCACTTTTTTGGCTGCGACCTTCTTGGCGCCAAAACCCTTGCGCGCTGGCTTGCCGGTTTCTGCCATCAGCTGCTGGGCTTCTTCCAGAGTCAGCGACGCCGGTTCGCGATCCTTCGGGATCTTGCCGTTCAGCGCGCCATCCGACAGGTACGGACCAAAGCGTCCGTTCAGCACCTGGATGTCGCTGTCCGGCCACTGCTTGATGATGCGGTTGCGCGCGATCTCTTCTTTTTCCTCGATCAGGAAGATCGCGTGGGCGAGATCGATCTTGTACGGGTCGTCTTCCTTCTTCAGCGACGCATACACGCTGCCACGCTTGACGAAAGGACCAAACCGACCGATGCCGACGCTGACCGCTTCGTCATTGGATTCGCCAAGTGCGCGGGGCATCAGGAATAATTCCAGCGCCTCTTCCAGATTGAGCGCGTAGATGCTCTGGCCGGGCTTGAGCGAAGCGAAGCGAGGTTTTTCCTCGTCCTCGACGGTGCCGATCTGCACCAGCGGGCCGTACTTGCCGATCCGCGCGCTGACCTGGCGGCCGCTGGCGGGATCGCTGCCGAGCACGCGCACGCTGCCGGCATCGATCTTGTCGAGGTTTTCCTTCTTCTCGTCGACCAATTCCTTGAACGGGCCCCAGAATTTCTCCATCAACGGGACCCAACCAGCGTTGCCTTCGGCGACTTCGTCGAGCTGGTCCTCGAGCTTGGCGGTGAAGTCGTAGTCGACGTAACGGGTGAAGTGCGCGCTGAGGAACTTGCTGACCGCGCGACCAACGTCGGTGGGCTTGAAGGCGCGGCCATCCATTTCGGTATAGCGGCGCAGCAGGGTCGCGATGATCGAGGCATACGTCGACGGCCGGCCGATGCCGTGTTCTTCCAGCGCCTTGACCAGCGCGGCTTCGGTGAAGCGCGGCGGTGGTTGGGTGAAGTGCTGGTCAGTGTGGATACGGTCCAGGGGAATGCGGTCGCCGGGCTTCATCGCCGGCAGCTTGCGGCCTTCGTCGTCATCGTCGGCGGACTTGCTGTCCTTGCCTTCCTCGTACACCGCCAGGAAACCGCTGATGACGACGGTGGTGCCGCTGGCGCGAAAACTGTGGTCGCTGCCTGCGGCCAGTTCCACGCTGACCGTGTTGAGCGTGGCCGGGATCATCTGGCTGGCGACGGTACGCTTCCAGATCAGCTCGTAAAGTTTGCGCTCGTCATCGGTCAGGAACTGGGCGATTTGCGCCGGGGTGCGCAGTGCCGAGGTCGGGCGCACCGCTTCGTGCGCTTCTTGAGCGTTCTTGGACTTGGTCTTGTAGACGTTCGGCTGGTCCGGCAGGGAAGCGGTGCCGAAATCGCGCGCGATCACGTCGCGGAGCTCGGCCAGCGCGTCCTGCGACAGGACGACTGAATCGGTTCGCATGTAGCTGATCAGGCCGACTGTGCCTTCCTCGCCAATGGCGACACCTTCATAGAGTTTCTGTGCAACCTGCATCGTCTTGCGCGTGGTGAAGCCCAGCTTGCGCGCCCCTTCCTGTTGCAGGGTCGAGGTCGTGAATGGCGGTGACGGCCGACGCTTGCGTTCCTTGCTTGCCACGTCGGTCACATGCAGCGCGCCGCCGGCAGCGGCGACCACACGGGCACGCGCGGCTTCGGCGTCTTCGCCATTGGTCAGGCTGAAGTCGATGTTCTTGGTGTCGATGACGAATTTCTTGCCATCGAGTTTGGACATGCGCGCGGTGAAACCCTGCGAGGGGTGCGCAACTTCCGCCTCGATACTCCAATACTCGTGGTTCTTGAATGCTTCGATCTCTTCCTCGCGATCGACGATCATGCGCAGCGCCGGCGATTGCACGCGCCCGGCCGACAGCCCGGCCTGGACCTTGCGCCACAGCACCGGCGACAGGTTGAAGCCGACCAGGTAGTCCAGTGCGCGCCGTGCCTGCTGGGCATCGACCAGGTCAGCGGCAATGGCACGTGGTTGCGCCATCGCCTCCTTGATCGCGCGCGGGGTGATTTCGGTGAACACCACCCGGTGCAGCGGCTTGTCCTTGAGCAGGTCGCGCTCGCGCAGGATCTCGGCAATGTGCCAGCTGATGGCCTCACCCTCGCGATCCGGATCGGTCGCCAGGAAGACGTTTTCAGCAGACTTGGCGGCCTTGGCGATGGCCTCGACATGCTTCTCGTTCTTTTCGATCAGCGCATAGCGCATCGCGAAGCCGTGTTCGGGATCGACCGCGCCCTCTTTCGGCACCAGGTCGCGGACATGGCCGTAGGAGGCCAGGACGGTGAAGTCCTTGCCCAGATATTTGTTGATCGTCTTGGCCTTGGCGGGCGATTCGACGATGAGCAGGTTCTTGGCCATTGATGCAGTTTCCGGGAACGCAATGAAGGCGGCGCGTTCTGGCGCCGCAGAAGCTAACGCCCGGGGAATGCCGATGAAGGCGGCCCGGGCGCTGGACTTTTCCTATTTACAGTGAAATCACGGCGAGGGGCTGGCTGTCAAGCACCGACCGCCGAAAACCCGGTCAATGTACCGGTTCGGGCTCATCCAGGAACATCTGGGTTTCCATCCAGGCGTAGGCTGCCTCCGACCCGGGTTGGTTGAACAGCACCATCAGGACCACCCACTTGAGGTCGTCCAAGTCCAATTCGTCCTGGTCCAGCGCCATTGCCCGGTCTACCACCAGTTCACGCTGGTCGGCATCGAGGATGCCGTGCTGTTCCAGGAACAGCATGAACCCACGTGATTCGGTGTCCAGCTTGTCCTGTTCGGACTCGTGGAAGATCCGGACTGGGCCGTTACTACGTGACTGGCCGGGCGCGGGGCGCTGGCGCGCCAGCGCATCCAGCCAATCGAAGGCCTTGCGAATCTCGGCATTGGAAAAGCCCGCTTCGCTCAATTCGCCCATCAGCGGGCCATTCTGGGCGGTGATGTCGTCGCCCGTCGCGGGAATCGCGTCGTTGGTGAAATAGTGCTCGAACAGGTACAGCAGGACGTCCAGGATGCTTTCTTTCATGTCCCCCGGCCTGCGCCGTGTTTGGCGCGATGATGGCAAACCACTGCTGTCAGGGCCCGATCCTGCAATAACGGCCATGTTCGACCGCGACGCGCCCCTCCAGTTCCAGCGACAGCAGCATGGCCGACAGCTCGGCAGCCGTCAATCCGGTACGTTGGGCGAGTTCATCCATACTGGTTGGGTCGTGGCCAAGTGCCTGCCACAAGCGGTTGTATTCGGGATTGATTGGCAAGCAGGCTTGCCGGGTACTTTCGGGCGCCACATACGGGCCTTCAAGTTCCCCCCGCAGCGCCTTGGCCAGATCGACAGCCAGGGGGCCAAGGACTTCCAGTACTTCCTGTGGGGATTGGACCAACTGTGCGCCCTCGCGAATGAGCCGATGGCAGCCACGCGCCATCGGGTTGTGGATGGAACCGGGCAAGGCAAACACCTCGCGTCCGACTTCGGCGGCCAGGCGGGCGGTGATCAGTGCTCCGGAGCGCTCGGCCGCTTCCACGACCACGGTGCCCAGGCTGAGCCCGGCAAGGATGCGGTTGCGACTGGGAAAGTACTGGCGCAAGGGACGTGTGCCGGGCAGATGCTCACTGACCACGCAACCATGGGTGGCAATGCGTTCAAGCAGTGGCCGGTGGCGGACGGGATAGGCAATGTCCGGGCCAGTGCCCAGTACGGCGACGGTCGCGCCTTCGGCATCGAGGGTGGCCTCGTGGGCGGCGGCATCGATTCCGGCAGCCAGGCCACTGGCGATGCACAAGCCATTGCGGGACAGCGCATTGGCAAACAGCGCTGCATTGGTGCAGCCACCTGCTGTGGCGGCCCGGCTACCGACGATTGCGACTGCAGGCCGCCATAGCAAGCTGGCATCACCAGCGACGAACAGCATGGGCGGCGGACTGGGGATGCGCCGCAGCAATGGCGGATAATCGTCCTGCGACCAGCCGATCAACTGGTGCGCGGCAGAGGCGAGCCAAGCATGTCCGCGTGCCAGCAGGGTCTGGTCGGGCTTGCGTAATGCCTTGCAGGTGGCGCTGTCCAGTCCATGGCTGGCCCAGTCGCGCGATCCCGCTCGGAGTGCACCATCGGCGCTGCCGTGGCTATCCAGCAGGCGACGGATGCCTGCTGCAGCTGCGCCGCAGGTCAGCAGTCGCAGCAGCGCTTCATGCTCCTCGTGATCGGGTGTGGGTGAGGACGTCAGGGCAGGCATGTCGCCAGCTTCGGCCACATATGACAACGGCGCCCTAGGGCGCCGTTGCTTGTTCGGGTCGGAAAATCCTGAATATGGACCAGGATCTTCGGGCTGTGCGGGTCAGTAAGGCGCGTCCGGATGCTTCAACTCATAGCCGACGCGGACCGGCTTGATGCCACTCATCACCAGCGCGTAGCTGACCTTGTCGAAGGTACGGAACACCATCGCATGGCCGGCGAATTCATCCGGCAG
>JBDSGA010000115.1:0-7900 GCA_039919235.1 Thermomonas sp.
AGCGCATCACCTACGACCGCATCAACGAAGCGAAGATGGCCTTCGACTATTACCTGCGCGGCCATCGTGGCGCTGGCAGCAGCAACATCGCGGAGGCCGGCGGCTTTTTCCGTTCGCCACTGGCGACCGATGAGCGCAGCGACATCCAGTTCCATTTCGTCCCCGCGATGCTCGACGACCACGGCCGCACCCGGCTGCCCGGCGACGGCTATACGTTGCACGCCTGCTTCCTGCGCCCGCTGAGTCGTGGCCGCCTGTCGTTAGCCAGCAACAAGGCCAATGACAAGCCGCATATCCACGCCAACTACCTTGGCGACGCGGATGGCTTCGACCTGAAGATGATGGTCGAGTGCGCGAAGATCAGTCGCGACATCTTCGCCCAGGCCGCTTTCACCCCCTATCGCGGCACGCCCATTTTCCCGACGCGCGCGGGCTTGTCCGATGCGGAGCTGGTTGAGTTCATCCGGGCCAAGGCCGAGTCGGTTTACCACCCGGTCGGTACCTGCCGAATGGGCGACGACGATCAATCAGTGGTGGATACGCAGCTGCGGGTGCGCGGCGTGGATGGCCTGCGCGTCATCGATGCTTCGGTGATGCCGGCCTTGCCGAGCGGCAATACCAATGCCCCGACGATCATGATTGCAGAGCGCGCTGCGGACCTGATCAGAGGCGCTTGAGCAAGGTTGCTGGGGCGGACTCAGGAATCCAGCATCGGCGGCAGCGGGCAATGCAGCACGCCACAAATCGTCCGTAATAATTCGGCCTCGGCGATGCTGACCCGGCCGTCATGGCTGACCGCGGCGGTAATCGCTTCCACCATGACTTGCTTGGCCAGCGGATCCAACGCATCCAATGGTTCCCACACCGCATCCAGCGCAAGCACGCCGTTGGCGGGTGGTGCATACGGCACGTGGTCACGCGGCAACACGCGTTGCATGGCGGCAAGATAGGCGCGCTGCGCGGCGGAGGCGTCATCCGGGCTGCCGGCATGGGCAACGACTGCCAGCAAGGTGGAGAATTCCTGCTTGACGTTGCCCGGCTTGCGACGGCCAAAACGGGCATAGCGCGATGGATCCAACGATTCGCGCACTTGCACGGTGAGCAATCGGCCCAGGCAGTACTCGAACAGCGAGACTTCGCCATCGGCGTTGACCACCGCGAACATCGCATCCATGAAACTGTCGAGATGCGGCCGTGGGCGCAGGCGCAAGACCGGGAAGGCAAGCGCCGCCAGCGGCAGGCGCAGCATCGGGTGCAGGTCGGCGGTCAGTTGCTGGTGGATGCGCCCCGCATGGGCGGCACATTCTTCACCCAACCGGCTCGCGATCTCGGTGTGCTGGCGCGCCGCCAAGGGTTCATCCTCGGCCAGCAACAGCGCGAGCAACAGCGGCATGACCCCTTCGCGGTCCGCGGCCAAATCGCGCAGTGCTTCGGGTATTGCGGTCGCGATCGCGTCAGCCCGGCTGTAGTCGTCGACCGCGGGCGTGGCCACTTGCGCAGCGACCATCGGCGGGGTCACGTTCAACTGCTGGGTCGCGCCGGGCAGGCGTGGGCCAGCGCCGCCATCCAGGCCCATGTGGATGTCTTCCTGCAACCCGTTGGGTGGCGATGCATGCCACCTGGATTTGAGGCGTTCGAGTTCCTCGCCGCGGAAGCTGGGTTCGAGCGCCTGGATGCGCTTGAGCAACGGCGGATGGGTGGCGAACAGACCGGAGAAACCGACGCCTTCGCCGAACAGCATGTGGCTCACTTCCTCGGCATCGCCACGATCATTCAACCGGGACCCTTCTTCCAGGCCACCGATCTTCTTGAGTGCGCCTGCCAGGCCTTGCGACTGGCGGGTGAATTGCACCGCGCTGGCATCGGCAAGGCTTTCGCGCGACCGACTCACACCCGCCTTGATCATGCGTCCGAAGAACAAGCCGATATAGCCGACGATCAAGGCCACCAACGCCGCCGCCAGCATCGCGCCCGCGCCTTTGCTGCGCCCGCTGAATCGCCCATGCCACAAGATCTTGCGCCCGATCAGGCCGATCATCAGGATTCCGAACAGGAGTCCGATCAGGCG
This sequence comes from Thermomonas sp., assembly GCA_039919235.1. Taxonomy (GTDB): domain Bacteria; phylum Pseudomonadota; class Gammaproteobacteria; order Xanthomonadales; family Xanthomonadaceae; genus Thermomonas. Next base: position 2,069 of record JBDSGA010000115.1, read on the forward strand.
GATGTTCAGGCGCATGTCGCCATTGAGGATGTGGCTGAACTCGTGCGCGATGACCCCCTGCAGCTCGTCGCGATTGAGCCTGTCCAGTGCGCCGCGGGTAACCGCAATCACCGCATCGGACGGCGAATAACCTGCAGCGAATGCGTTGATCGCGTCTTCGTGTTCAAGCACGTAGATCTTCGGCACCGGCACGCCGGACGCGATCGCGATTTCCTCGACCACGTTGCGCAAGCGGCGCAAATTGAGGTCAGTGGTGTTTTCCGGCACCGGCACGCCGCCCATCTGCAATGCCACCGGTTCGCCGCCACCACGCAGGCTGGAGATGCGATACATGGAACCCAACGCGATCACCGCAAGGGTCGCCACGCTGGTGAATGCCACCACGCTGGGCGATCCACGGGTGGCGATCCACGCGGCAACGTCTACCGCCAGCACGATGCCGATCACCGCCAACCCGAACAGGATGACAAGCCGCGATGACGTGCGCCGGGCAGCCGCCTGGTGTTCGAAGAAGTTCATGCGTGTCGTCCTGCAACGCCAGGCTGCATGCCGGCATGCAGCCCGGCAGGCCGAGTCAGAATTCCACCTTCGGTGCGGCGCGGACCTCGGTCTGCTTCTCGGCCGGGATTTCAAGCAACGTGGCCGGCTGGAAACCGAACATGCCGGCGAAGATGCTGTTGGGGAACACTTCGCGCCGGTTGTTGTAGGTCATCACCATGTCGTTGAAGGCCTGGCGCGCGAACGCGACCTTGTTTTCGGTGCTGGTCAGCTCCTCGGTGAGCTGCATCATGTTCTGGTTCGCCTTGAGGTCCGGGTAGGCCTCGGCGACCATCATCAGGCGGCCCAGACCTGCACTCAGCTGTCCCTGCGTCGCCGCCAGTTGCGCCATCGCCTCCGCATCACCGGGATTGGCCTTGGCCGCGGCCAGCCCCGCCTGCGCGGCCGCGCGTGCGGCGATCACCGCTTCCAGTGTCTCGCGCTCATGCGCCATGTATTTCTTGGCGACTTCGACCAGATTCGGGATCAGGTCGAAGCGGCGCTGCAACTGCACGTCAATTTGCGCAAACGCATTCTTGAAGGCGTTACGGGCAGTGACCAGGCCGTTGTAAATGCCCATGGCCCAAAGGCCGACGACGACGACAACTGCGAGCAGAATCAAAAAAGCAAACATCTGGCGTTCTCCCTGTTCATGCAAACGTGGCTACAGGCGCTAGAATCGGCCGGTAGTCAAAGCATACGCAGGGGACACCGCCGATGAAAGACAGCAGGACTCGGCAGGCAGGGCATATCGGCTTGCTTGCCATGTTGGTGCCGCTTGCGGTGGCCTCGGCGGCGCAAGTCGACCTGAAGTGGAATTCGCGCGCTGGCGATCCGGCGCACACGCCGCAGGTAGCACTCACAACCGGCGTCATTGCCAAACCAGACCTGCCGACATCACCGACTGTCGATGTGCGCGGCTTCGAAGCCATCGCAGAACAGCTGGTGGCCGGCGGACGCATCCCGGGGTTGGCGGTCGCCATCGTCCAGAACGGACGCGTGCTCAGCGCGCGTGGTTATGGCGTCACCGACGCCCGCGGTGGCGATGCAGTCGATGCCCATACGGTGTTTCGCCTGGCATCCCTATCCAAATCCTTTGCTGGCGCCGTCACCGGGATCCTGGTGGACGATGGTGTGTTGCGCTGGGACAGCAAGCTGGTCGACTACGTGCCTGATTTCCGCCTGTCGCAGCCCGCCGCTGCGCAGCAAGTCACCGTGGCCGATCTGCTCAGCCATCGCGTCGGCCTGACCCGTAATGCATTCGACCGCGACCTGGAAGGCGATGCCGACTTCCACACGTTGACCCAGAAGCTTTCCACTGCGCCGATGACCTGCGCCCCCGGGCAGTGCTACGCCTACCAGAACGTGGCCTTCAGCCTGATTGGCGACATCGTGTTCGCGACCACTGGCCAGTTCTACAGCGAGACCGTGGCACGCCGCATCTTCAAGCCGTTGGGCATGCACGATGCCAGTTACGGACTGGAAGGACTCGAAGCCAGCGGTCGCTGGGCCAGGCCGCATGTGCGTGGCGGTGGCGGCTGGGTGCCATTGATGCCGAAGCCCAATTACTACCGCGTCGCACCTGCCGCTGGCGTCAATGCCAGCATCAGCGACATGGCGCAATGGCTGATCGCGCAAACCGGGCATCGCCCCGACGTGTTGCCTGCGCCGCTGCTGGCGACGTTGCATCAGTCATTGATCGACACGCCCAGCGAAATGCGTGGATCAGGCTGGCGCCGCACCCGCCTGAGTTCCGCGGGTTATGCGCTCGGATGGCGCGCAATGAACTACGCCGGTCATGACATCGCCTTCCATGGCGGCGCGGTACAGGGTTATCGCGGTGCAATGGCATTGCTACCCGACAAGGACTTCGGCATCGCGATCTTGTGGAACAGTGAAAGTGCCCTGCCCTCCGGCTTGCTGCCCACGATCCTCGACGCTGCACTTGGCCTCAGTGGCGGGCAATGGCTGGATGACAACATCACCTTGCCGGCAACCCAATACGTTGACCATGATGATGCGCCCCCGGGTGCCGATGCGTCCGCCGCGAGCGCAGCTCCGCGCTGATCCGTAAAAAGAAACCCCTCTCGCCTGGGCAACGAGAAGGGTCTGCAGTGTTCATCACCCGGCCGCTAATCGCCGACCGAATTTGCCTGATCGAGCCAGGCTTGTTTACATCATCGGTGCGGGCATCGCCGGCATTGCAACAGGCTTGGACTTCTTCGCCGGCTTCTTGGCAGCAGCCTTCTTGGCGGCCGGCTTCTTCGCAGCTGGCTTTTTCGCTACTTTCTTCGCCGCTTTTTTAGCAACCTTCTTCGCAGCGGCCTTCTTCGCAACTGGCTTCTTCGCTACTTTCTTGGCAGCCGCCTTCTTTGCAGCTGGCTTCTTAGCTACTTTCTTCGCGGCCTTCTTGGCAGCCGGCTTCTTGGCTACTTTCTTCGCGGCCTTCTTGGCAGCTGGCTTCTTCGCTACTTTCTTGGCAGCCTTCTTGGCAGCTGGCTTCTTCGCTACTTTCTTGGCGGCCTTCTTGGCAGCCGGCTTCTTCGCTACTTTCTTCGCAACAGCCTTCTTGGCCGCCGGCTTCTTGGCGACTTTCTTCGCGGCCTTCTTGGCGGCAGGTTTTTTCGCAGCTTTCTTCATGGCCATGTGATGGCTCCTCGTCAATGGTCTATCGGTAACGCCCAGTTTCAAAAAACACCACGGGTATCGGACCCGCGATCGACCGCCGGCGCGCAACGCGCACCGGAACGGATGAGGTGGTGGCGCGCGTCACCGACGCAATGCCACCGTTCGACGTCCCGCACCCCTCGAAAAAACCGCGGCGGCCATCGCTGCAGTTCTTGTTGGTTGGTATCGGATTGCTTTCCGCGAGTGATGCGAAGCCGGCGTCCACCTTTTTGATGTAGCTGGTGGAGGTTCCTGTTGTGCTGCCGACTATCGCGATGTGTCTGCTCACTCTCTTCTGCAGGAAGCGTCTGCTGGGCGAAACCTAATCACGCTTTTTTCAACTGTCAACAACCCGATGCTGTTTTTTTTCGCGCGCGCTCGCCGTTGCATCGCCAAACGTGCGCATCGGTGCGACGCAAACATCCACCAACGATTGCATCGCGCAATCACACCGCTTCATGCAGCGGCGTTAAACGCGAGCACTGGCGCGGCTTGCAGCACCGCACGTACATGCACATCGAATGTCGCAAGCAATGTTCGACTCACCACGATGCATGGCAAACACGTGTGCATCGCATGCTTCGAACTCGTGATGCTTGTCTCGAAGCGATGATGCATTTGCGCGTCGCACAAGTCCGTTTGCGCGAAAACTGCGCGAACATTTTCCGGCGCGCGAAGCACTTCGCATTCGATTTCGCATGTGTGCATCACCACAAAAAAGAAGACCCGCAACGCTGCCGTTGCGGGTCGATGAAATCCCAACGCCGTCCGGGATGACGATCAGTGTTCGTCGCCGTCCAGCAACTCGGCGTACTCGTCGGGGCCCAACAGGTCATTGAGCTGGTCGGCATCATCGATTGCCATGGTGAACAACCAGCCCTCGCCATAGGCGTCTTCGTTGATTGTCTCCGGCTTGTCGGACAACGCGTCGTTGACCGCCAGCACCTTGCCGCTGAGTGGCGCATAGACGTCGGACGCCGCCTTGACCGACTCGACCACCGCGCATGAGGTACCGGCATCGACCTGGTCGCCGACACTGGGCAATTCAACATAGACAAGGTCGCCAAGCAGGCCCTGCGCATGATCGGAAATGCCAATCGTGACCTTGCCGTCATCTTCGACGCGGGCCCATTCGTGGGACTTGAGGAATTTGAGGTCGCCGGGGATTTCGCGCATGGGTGGCTCCATTGGCACTAATGTTGGGGTGGGGAAAGTCTAGCGAAGCTGAGGGTGAAAAGATCACCTTTGGGGCGGTCAGATGCCGTCCTGTATCTTCCCTTCGCGTACAAACGGGAAGCGGACCACGCGAACCGGGACTTCCCGGCCGCGGATATCGACGCGAACGTTACCGTCCGCTCCTGGCACGATGTCGCCTGCCGGCACGCGGGCGAAGGCGATTGCCTTGCCAAGGGTCGGCGAGAACGTACCTGACAGAATTTCGCCCTCGCCATTGGGCGTCAGCACCTTCTGGCCGTGGCGCAACACGCCCTTGTCGTCCATGACAAGGCCGATCATCTGCCGCGCCACGCCGGCATCGCGTTGTGCTTCAAGCGCACCCCGACCGATGAAGTCGCGCGGCTGTCCGTCTGGGCCATCGTCGAAGGCGACCGTCCACGCCAGTGCCGCTTCGAGTGGCGATACGTCTTCATCCATGTCCTGGCCGTACAGGTTCATGCCCGCTTCCAGGCGCAGGGTGTCACGCGCGCCCAATCCGGCGGGCTTCACGCCCGCGGCAAGCAGCGCATTCCAGAACGAGACAACCTGCGCTTCCGGCACCACGACTTCAAAACCGTCCTCACCGGTGTAACCGGTGCGGGCGATGAATACGTCGATGCCGTCGGTCGTCTGCGCCTGCCTTGCAGCGAAGCGTCCAAGTTTCGCGAGCTTGGCGCGGTCGTCCTCGCGCAGCAGGCCGATGACCTTGTCGCGTGCGGTCGGGCCCTGCACCGCGACCATGCCGAACTCGGGGCGCTCGCGCACTTCGACATCGAACGCTGCCGCCTGCCGGGTGATCCACGCCAGGTCCTTGTCGCGGGTGGAGGCATTCACCACCAGCCGGAACCACGACTCATCCATGTAATAGATGATCAGGTCATCGATCACGCCGCCCCGCGGATTGAGCATGGTGGTGTAAAGCGCCTTGCCGGTCTTGGCCAGTTTGTCGATCGAATTGGCGACCAGCTTGCGCAGGAACGCGCGTGCGCGCGCGCCGGTGAGATCGACTACGGTCATGTGCGAAACATCGAACATGCCTGCATCCTGCCGAACCAGGTGGTGTTCGTCGATCTGCGAACCGTAGTGGATCGGCATGTCCCAGCCGCCGAAATCCACCATCTTCGCGCCAAGCGCGCGATGGGTTTCATTGAGGATGGTCTTCTGGGTCATGCCTGCCGCCTTCGATGTGGGGCCGGCATTATCGCAGGCATGCGACAAACGCATGCTCCTGTAGGAGCGGCCTTGGCCGCGAACTTCGGGATTTCGGCATCAGAGCTCGCGGCCAAGACCGCTCCTACAAGGCGATTAGCCAGCTACTTCGACATGCAACGTCATGGCATCGCCGCCACTGATACGCACCGGCGTGCCGGCGGGCAAGTCGGGGCCGGTGACTTCCCAATAGGCATCGGCGAT
>JBDSGA010000116.1:0-6279 GCA_039919235.1 Thermomonas sp.
GTCGCGGTACCCATCTGGTTGCTGGTCGCGGGCGGTATCGCACTGGGTTGGCCGTCGTTGCTGGTGGGCGACGCGCGCCTGATCGCGGTGATCGTGTACGCGGCGATCCTGCCGCTCGCCCACGCACTGTTGCAGACCGCGCCCTCGCGGACGCTGGCGCATGGCCTGCCGGTGCTGGACATGGCGGATGACGAGGACGAAGCGGATGCAGAAGACCTGCAGCCAGTCGTGCCAAAGTTGACAAGCGGTGCAGACGCCACGGTCGATGTCGACGCCCTGACCCGTGAGTTGTATGTCGCCGCGCGCAGCGGCCGGGTCGAGCGCGCCCTGCAGTTGCTGGAGGCCGGCGCCGATGCCCGCGCCGATGCGCCAGCTGGCGAGCGTGATCGTCGCGCACTGCCGGTGCTGGCGGCGGTCTTGCCGGATTTGCGTTTGCTGCGCGGCGTGATCGAGCGCGGCGTCGACATCAACATCGCGCAGGCGTCGTCGATGACACCGTTGCTGGCGGCGACCCGCGACAGCTGGCATGGGCGCCCGGAAGCGGTGATGACCTTGCTCGCGAACGGCGCAGATCCGCGCATCGCCGACGCCGATGGCAACACGCCGCTGCACCATGCCGCGCGAAGTTCCGATCCCGGCGTGGCCGCGTTATTGCGAGATGCCGGCGCCGAGATGGACACGTTGAACAGGGAGGGCGTGTCGCCGCTGGGCATTGCATGTGCGGCCGGCAACTGGCGGCTGGCGAAATTCCTGTTGGAGCGCGGCGCCAAGGCCGAACCCGCGGAAGGGCAACCTGTGCTGTTCGCCGCTGCGGGCACCGAAGAAGACGATCCTGCCGGCGTGCAATTGCTGCTGAAGCACAAGGCACGGGTGGAGGTGCGCGATAGCCACGACCGCACCGCGTTGCACGAAGCCGCGTTCGCCGGCCACTCCGATGTCTGCAGCGCACTGCTGGATGCCGGCGCCGACGTGCATGCACGCGATGGCCACGGTCGCACGCCGTTGCTGGACAGCGCGCGCGCCGGCGCATTGCCGGCGCTGGACGTGCTGCTTGCCAGGGGCGCCGATGCGCGCACCTGCGACGGTGTCGGCGCTAACGCGCTGCACCTGGCGTGCATGGCCGAAGCGCCATCGACCGCGCTGGTGAAGCGCCTGCTGGAATTGGGCGTGGATGCGCAGAGGCTGGATGCCGACGGACGCAGCGCCGTGGACATGGCGGTGAGTGCGGGCCGCTGGACCTTGGCGAATGTGGTCGACCCGTCGCGTGCGCTGCCGGTGTCGATGGACATGGATGACGATGGCACGCCGCCGGATCGGCCACCGCTCTTGCTGTTGCGCGAGCGCCTGCTGGATGGCGGCCCATCGCGTGGGTTGCTCCCGCTCGCTGCTCTGCTGGGCGCAGCCGAACTCAATGGCCTGCTGGCCGACCCCGAGATAGTCCTGAACGTGGCGCGGGTCGAATGGCTGTTGCGCCGTGGCGCGCAGCCCGAAACGCGCGTGCCGGGCATGCCGATGCCGGTAGACGCGGCATTGCAACGTGGCCGCCAAGGCATCGCGGTGTTGAAGGCGTTGTTTGCGCACGGGGCATCGCCTGCGGGTCGCGGTGGACTTGCGCGTTATCTGGCCGCTTGCCTCGCCGGCGATCACGATGCCGACGCCGAGCGCTTTGCGATCGAATTGCTGGAACGTGGTGCAGACCCTTACGGGGGATCGACGGCCGGCGATCCGCCGGTGGCATTGACGGTGCGCCTGCAATGGCCGCGCCTGTTGCAACGGTTGATCGCGCATGGCGTTGACCTCGATGCGCGCGACAGTCACGGGATGAGCGCGCTGCACCTGGCCGCAGCGTTGGCCCGTGAGCATGAAATCAAATTACTGGTGGCAGCAGGCGCTGCCCCTGATCGCCGCGCCGCCGATGGCCAGACCCCGCTCGGGGTGGCGCTGGCGACCGGCCGCCGCGACCTAGCAGACTGGCTGGACTGGCGTGGTTGGCGGTTGCCGCGTCGGCCGCTGCAGGCCAGCGACGTGCCGGCCGCCGCGATCGTCGGCGATACCGACGCGGTGCGGCGCCTGCTCGACATCGGCATGCCGGTGGATGCGGTCGATAGCCAAGGCTGCAGTGCACTGTTGCGCGCAGCGGGTGGTGGTCATCGCGCCCTGGTCGAATTGCTGCTGGCGCGCAGCGCACAGCCCGGGCTGGCCGCCAACACCGGCGCCACTCCGTTGTCGGCGGCGGTGAGCATGCGCCAGCTCGAGATCGTGGATCGCCTGTTGGACGCTGGCGCCGGCCTGGAGCAACGCCTGCCCGGCGAGGTCACCGTGCTGATGCTGGCCGCGGCCCTGGGCCTGCCGGAACTGGTGTCACGCCTGCTGCAAGCCGGTGCGGATTTGCACGCACGCGACGCACAGGGCCTGACCCCGCTGCATTGCGCCGCGCTGTATGGCTTCACCGCCCGCGAGCGGCCGCGCTTGGTCGCCTTGCTGGACACGCTGTTGCTGGGCGGTTCCGACCCGCAACAGGCGGCAAATGGTGGTGCGACGCCGCTGCTGTTGCTGCTGGGTGCGCGCGCTGAACCCGGTACGCCCAGCACCGAAGACGTCTTGCTGGCCGGACTGGATCGCCTGCTGGACGAGGACGTGCGACTGGATGCGCGCGACCAACGCGGGTTCGGGCCGCTGCATCTTGCGGCGTTGCACGGCCTGTTGCGTGCCGCCCAGGTCCTGTTGCGCGCTGGCGCCGACCTCAACCAGCGCGATACGCTCAACCGCACCCCGCGGGAAGTCGCGCTTATGCGTGGTTATGTCGATGTCGCCGCCGAACTGACGCCCACCGACGGCAATACGCCGCCGGTATCGATGGCACGTTTTCTGCGTCCCTGACCCCATTTGTTGCCTACTCGCGCCGCGAAAAAGGGGACGGAGGTAGTTAAGGCGCACCTTAACTACGTCCACTTTATTACCCTTTATTAAAATGAACCTGACCCCCTTTTTCGCTCTACTCGCGCGGTGACGCCACGACGATCCGTCCCAGCTGGCCTTCGCCCGCATCCGCCTCGAACAATTCGGCCAGTTCTCGACGCGCGTCCTTCGCACTCTGCAACAACGCAACTTCGTCGTCCTGCATCTGCCGTTGCGCTTCCAGCAGCTTGGCATCGTGCACGCGGAAGTGGCGGACGCGCGCGTCCGCCTGTTCACGCGCCACGCCGAGCGCCACCAGCACTTCGCGGCCCATCTCCACGCTACTGCCAAACAATTCGCGGAACACTTTCGCGCCCATGTCCATGAGTTGCCATGCATGGCGGCGGTCGCGAGCCCGTGCGAACACCTGCGCATCCGGGTAGTGTTGGCGTAGCAGCCGGGTCATCTCGAGGCTCGCTTCAACACCATCGATCGCCACCACGAACACCCGTACATGTGCGGCGCCGGCCGCGCGCAACAAGTCGGGCCGGGTCGGATCGCCGTAGTAGATCTGGTTGCCGAACCGGCGCACGAAATCCACCTGCTCCACATCCGGGTCGATCGCGATGAACGGGATCTTGTGTGCCGATAGCAACCGCGCCACTATCTGCCCGAAGCGACCAAAGCCAGCAATCAACACATGCGGATGTTCGTCATGCATTTCGTCGAAGTCGCGCGTCTTCTTTCCCCCGGCCGCTGGCGCAAACTTCGAGATCAGCAACACCAACAACGGCGTAACTGCCATCGACAGTCCCACGATCGCAACCAAGCGATCACGTTGCGGCGCATCCAGCAAGCCGGCTTTGGCCGCTTCACCAAACACGACGAAGGCGAATTCGCCGCCTAATGCCAACGTCCCGCCCAGCAGCAAGGTGCCGCGCCAGTCCAACCGACCCGGGCGCAAGCCCAGCAAGGCGAGCAAGGTGAACTTCACCAACAACAATGCCAGCATGCCGGCCACAATCAATCCCGGCTCTGATGCAATCCGATGCAGGTCGATGCTCATGCCGACCGCCATGAAGAACAGCCCCAGCAGCAGGCCCTCGAATGGCTGGATCTGTGATTCAAGTTCGTGTCGAAATTCGGATTCGGCCAGCAGCACGCCAGCGAGAAACGCGCCCAGGCCTGCACTTAAACCCGCCAACTGCATCAACCACGCGCTGCCCAACACCACCAGCAGCGCGGCGGCAGTGAACACCTCCGGCATGCGCGTACGCGCGATCACCCGGAACACGTGGCGCAGCAGGTAACGCCCGCCCAATACCAGCATCGCAATGGCGGCGATCGCCTTGGCAACTGCGAGCCCGAGGGTGCCGTCGCTGCCTGTGGCATGCGCGCCAAGCAGGGGGATGGCTGCCAGTAGTGGAATTGCCGCCAGATCCTGGAACAGCAGGATCGCAAAGGCGAGCCGGCCGTGTTCGGCCGTCAGCTCCTTGCGTTCGGCAAGCAGCTGCAACCCCACTGCGGTAGAAGACAGGGCCAGCCCCAACCCGACCACCAACGCGGGCTTCCAACCCAAGCCTTGGCTCGTGACCAAGGCCGCCAGCACGATGCCGGAGAGCGCGACTTGCAGCCCACCGACGCCAAAGATCGGCTTGCGCATTACTTTCAGGCGCGGCAATGACAGCTCCAGCCCGATCACGAACAGCATCATCACCACGCCGATCTCGCTGGCCGCCAGCACCGGGGCCGCGTCCCCGATCACCCGCAATGCATGCGGCCCCAATAGCGCACCGGCCGCAAGGTACCCCAGCACCGCGCCCAGTCCGAAGCGCTTGAACACCGGCACCGCGATGACGGCGGCCAGCAGGAAGACCAAGGCAAGTTCGAGTCCGCCACCGTGCATGGCCAGCTCCAGCGTTCAGGCCGGTCAGTATCGGCGATTGTGACGATTGCCGATGTGGCGGGATAATCGTCAGTCACGCACCCGACGAGCTGAAGCCATGAAGAAGATCGCCCCCCTTGTCATCTTGAGCTTGTTGACGGCAACGCCAGTGTTCGCCGGGAACGATGCCGATACGAAAGTCGTGGCGTTCAGTGCAAGCGTGCGTGTGGATGTCGATGCCACAGGCAAGCCGGTCAAGGTCGAGGCGCCCGCAGACTTGCCGGATGTGATCCGCAGTTACATCGAAAAGCGTGTTGCGACGTGGCAGTACCAGCCCGCCAAGCAAGACGGGCAGCCCGTTGCGGCAACGACCTACGTGGGCATCAACGCATGTGCCGTTCCTGCAGAAGGCGGTTATCGCCTTGGACTGGATTTCAATGGCAATGGCCCACGCAATGCGGGAGACCAGCGGTTGAAGCCCCCACTTTATCCGAATGAACCGGAGCGTCTTGGTACCCAAGCCGAATTCGTCCTGATCCTGGACCTTGCCATGGATGGCACTGCCCGCATTGCCGATTTCGAGAAGATCGAGTTCGACGGTCGCAAGGGCAGGGCTGCGTTCAGGCCGGTGCTTGAGCGATGGGTCAAGACCATTCATTTCGATCCCGAGATCGTCGCGGGTAGGCCGGTTGCCGGCCAGTTGAGGATGCCGGTGAGTTTCGTCCTGCGCGATGGTTCACGTAATTTGCAGGCACTTCGCGAGGAATTCCAAGCCGGGCTGAAAACGTCACGCGAATGCCAGGTGGCCGCGGGTGCCGATGATATGAAGCCAATCGCGATGGAGTCCGTGGTCAAAGTCACGCCGGTACCTGCCGGCTGATACTGCTCACATGACCAACAGCTGCGGATCGGGGCCGCAACTTGCGTCGCTTTCTCAGACAACAAAAAACCCCGCAATGCGGGGCTTTTTGATTGCAGCAATAAAAAAACTCAGCGCTTCATCGAACCGAAGAATTCGTCGTTGGACTTGGTATTGCGCATCTTGTCCTGCAAGAACTCCATCGCCGCGATTTCGTCCATCGGATGCAGCAACTTGCGCAGGATCCAGATCTTCTGCAGCAGCTCCGGCTCGATCAGGTAATCCTCGCGGCGGGTGCCGGACGCGTTGACGCCGATCGCCGGGTACACGCGCTTTTCGGCGATGCGGCGGTCCAGGTGCACTTCGCTGTTGCCGGTGCCCTTGAACTCTTCGTAGATCACCTTGTCCATCGCGCTGCCGGTGTCGACCAGGGCAGTCGCAATGATGGTCAGGCTGCCGCCTTCTTCCACGTTGCGTGCCGCGCCGAAGAAGCGCTTCGGGCGATGCAGGGCGTTGGCGTCGACGCCGCCGGTCAACACCTTGCCGGAACTTGGCAACACGTTGTTGTAGGCGCGGGCGAGGCGGGTGATCGAGTCGAGCAGTATTACGACGTCCTTCTTGTGCTCGACCAGGCGCT
>JBDSGA010000117.1:0-7811 GCA_039919235.1 Thermomonas sp.
GCGACCATCAACCTGGTGGGCGTGAGCTACGGCACCCGCGTCGCCCAGCAATACGCCATGCACCATCCGGCCACCACCCGCAGCATCGTGCTGGATTCAGTGGTGCCCAACACGCTGCAGCTCGGCAATATCTTCGCGCGCAACCTGGACGACGCCCTCGCGCTGCAGTTCGCTTTGTGCAGCAAGGCGCCTGCGTGCAAGGGCAAGCTCGGCGATCCGCGGGTGGAACTTGATCAATTGTTGGCCAAGCTGCGTGCTGCGCCGGTGACCGTGCAGTATCGCGACGCCACCACCGGCGAACAGGAAGACGGCACGCTGAATGCCGATACGTTAGCCGGTCTGGTCCGCATGTACGCCTACATGCCGGCCGCTGGTTCGTTGCTGCCGAAGCTGATCCACGAAGCCAACAATGGCCGTTATGCCGGCTTGATGGCGCTGGCCAAGATGATGAGTGGCGACCTCAAGGACTCGATGGCGATGGGCATGCAGTTCTCGGTGATCTGCAGCGAGGACAACGAAGCCATGGTCGCGCGCACCGAGGATGCCAACACGGTGCTGGGCAACGGCATGGCCGAAGCGATGGGCGCGATGTGCAAGGTGTGGCCGAAGGGCGAGATGCCCGCCGACTTCCACCAGGCGCTGGCCTCCGCCGTGCCGGCATTGGTGCTGGAAGGCGAGTTCGACCCGGTGACCCCGCCGCGCTATGGCGAGGAGGTGGTCAAGACCCTGCCCAACGGTCGCCTGTTCATCCTGCGTGGGCAGGGCCACAACGTGATCGGCGCCGGCTGCATGCCGAAGTTGTTCACCCAGTTCATCGAAAAAGCCGATGCCAAGGCGCTCGATGGCGCCTGCCTTGCCAAGCTCAATTACGTGCCGCCCTTCACCAGCTTCAACGGCTGGGAGCCGTGAGCGCCCTGCCCTCCAAGGACCTGATGCCATGATCGTTGCAGAACATCTCCGCAAGACCTTTCCCGGCAAGGGCAAGGACAACTCCCGGGTGATCGCCGTGGACGATGTGGGCTTCACCGCCCATGACGGCCAGATCACAGGGTTGCTTGGCCCCAATGGCGCCGGCAAGACCACGACGCTGCGCATGCTGTACACGCTGATGACGCCCGAAACCGGCCGCGTGCTGGTGGATGACATCGACGTGGCCGTCGACCCTAACCGTGTGCGCCGTAGCCTGGGCGTGTTGCCCGATGCGCGCGGTGTGTACAAGCGCCTGACCGCGCGCGAGAACATCGCCTACTTCGGTGAACTGCACGGCATGCCGCCCAATGCGATTGCCCAGCGCACCGCCAAACTCGCTGCCGCGCTGCAGATGGAAGACTTCCTGGACCGCGAGACCGAAGGGTTCAGCCAAGGCCAGCGCACCAAGACCGCGATCGCACGCGCACTGATCCACGACCCGAAAAACGTGATCCTGGATGAACCCACCAACGGTCTCGACGTGATGACCACGCGCGGCCTGCGCGCGTTCCTCAAGGACTTGCGTGCCGAAGGCCGTTGCGTGATTTTTTCCAGCCACATCATGCAAGAAGTCGCCGCGCTGTGTGACCGCATCGTGGTCATTGCGCAGGGCAAAGTCGTCGCCCAAGGCACTACCGACGAGCTTCGCGAAGAGGCCGGCGAGGCCAATCTCGAAGACGCATTCGTCCGCCTGATCGGCTCCGAGGAGGGCCTGCACGCATGAACCACGCGACTTTCATGGGCAGCATGCTCACCGTAATGCGCAAGGAATTGCGCGACTTCTCGCGCGACCGCCGGACCTTCCTGCTGACCCTGCTGATGGCGCCGTTGCTTTACCCGCTGCTGATCCTGGGCATGGGCAAGCTGGCGCAGATGCGCGCGGACACCCAACTCGAAAAGACCATTGAACTGTCGGTCGTCGGCATCGAACGGGCACCCAACCTGGTGGCGTTCCTGGCCAGCCGCGGGATTGAAGCGAAGGCGGCACCTGCCAACATCGACGCACGCATCAGCAGCCAAAGCGAGGACGTCGCACTGGTGATCGACAAGGACTTCGCCGATGACTGGCGCGCCGGCAAGCCGGCCAAGGTCGAGATGGTGATGGACAGCACCCGCCGCGATGCCGATGTCCCCACGGGCCGCGTGCGCGCGGCGCTGGAACAGTACGGGCAATCGGTCGGCGCGCTGCGCCTGCTGGCCCGCGGGGTCAACCCGATGGTGGCGTCGCCGGTCAACCTGGGCACCCGCGACCTGGCGACGCCGGAAGCGAAACGCGGCCTGATGCTGTCGTTGATCCTGCCGCTGATCATGACGTTATTCGCTTTCATCGGCGGCTCGCACCTGGCGATGGACACCACCGCCGGCGAACGCGAACGGCAATCGCTCGAGCCGCTGTTGGCGACGCCGGCATCGCGCGGCGCGATCGTGAGCGGCAAGATGGCGGCGGCCTGCATCATGGGGATCGCTTCGATGCTGCTGATCCTGCTGTCGTTCAAGCTCAGCGCGACGTTGGCCTCGGGCGATGCGAAGGCGCTGGACGTGAGCTTCGCGGCAATCGGCAAAATGCTGGTGATCCTGCTGCCGCTGGTCCTGATCGGCACCGCGCTGCTGACCGCACTGGCCGCGGCGGCCAAGAGCATGAAGGAAGCGCAGAGCCACATTGTCTGGCTGATGATGCTGCAGATGCTGCCGGCATACGCGTTGATGGCCTACCCGCTGAAGGACACGGCGCTGTGGCAATACGCCGTGCCGTTCCTGTCCCAGAACCAGATGCTGGTGAAGGTCAACCGCGGCGAAACTCCCACCGCCGAGCAATGGGCCATCTACCTGGCCGCATCGCTCACGTTGGCGGTGGTGTTGTGGTTGGTGGCAGTCTGGCGTTACCGACAGGAGAAGCTGGCGATCTCCGCCTGAGACATGACAGTACCCAAGAAAAAGCCCGGCGATTGCCGGGCTTTTTCGCATCCAAACAACCGCTGGTTATTGCTGGAAACTGATCGTACGACGGCTGGTGGTGGCTTGGCCGACCGGCTGGAAACGCCAGCGCTTGACCGCCGCCAATGCTTCCCGTTCGAAGTCGCGCTGATACTGGCGCGGTGAGTCCGACGACACCACGCGTGCGTTGCCTACGCTGCCATCGGTTGACACCGTGAACTCCACTTGCACCGTGGCGGTGGCGCCGCCGCGCTGCGCCGCCGGTGGGAAGCGCGGACCAGGTTGGGAAATGGCGTTCAACTCACTTGACGCCCGCGCAGGTTGAGCGGGCTCCGGAGTTGCGGCCGCTTGCTGGCGCTGTTGTTCGGCTGCAGCAGCGACACGCTTGCGCTCGGCTTCGGCAGCCGCGACCTGTTGCCGTTGGGCTTCCGCTGCAGCGGCGGCCTGTGCGGCGGCGGTAGGTTGGGCCGGTGTTGTTGGGGTCGCGGCTGTCTGCAGGCGTTGTTGCTCCTGCAACTTGCGCTGGTCTTCCTCGCGCTTCTTGGCGAGATCTTCCAAGCGCTTGGTTTCCTGCTCCGCCGTCAGCTTCTGCGCGTCGATCCGTTGTCCCGCCGCAGTTTCACTGCTGGCGATGCTCGATTTCAGTCGCGAAAGCGAGGGATGCTTCGCATCGGACTTTTCAATGAGCGCGGACAATCGCTTGGCTTCAATGAAATCCTCGCGCGCAATGGCCTGTTCCGTCGCGATCACGGTCATCGGCATCAGATCGGTCAAGGCACTGGAAGCCGCTGCATCCGCGGGCGCCTTGTCGCGCAGCGCCAAATAGAACTCCATTGCATTGTTGCCGGCGGGCGCATACAGCCGATTCTCCCCATATGCCTTGGAGGCTTCAGTGCGCAGCTGGTCGACGCCCATGGCGTTGACCGAAGCCGCAACCACCGACTCTGGTGTTGGCACTGGTGCTTGTTGTGTTGCCGCGCTTGCGGCCGTATCGGCGGCAGCCGATTCCTTCTTGCACGCGCCAAGTGCGCATGCCAACGCCACGGCCAGCGCGATTGGCGCAAGACCATGACGCACGGTATTAATTGCAGACATCCGAAACTCCCCCTAGTTGGTGCTGGACGCACCCGTCGATAGCACGCGGCACTAGCGGCCATTTGTCAAGCACGATGGTGTCAAAGCCCCTACTTGCCAATGCAGAAAGAGCTGAATATGTGACCCAGTAGACGATCCGCATTCACCCTGCCACCAATTTCCCCCAAAGCTGAATGCGCTTGCGAAAGGGCTTCCGCAGCCAGCTCAAGCCGCTCGTGCTGAAGCTCCACACTGGCGTCCTGCAAGTATCCGGCTGCCATGGCAAGTGCCTGGACATGGCGAACGCGCGCAGTGAAGGCGCCATTTCCAGCATCGCCAACCCCGGACAGTGCCAACAGGCGCTGGTGCAATGCCTCAAGTCCAAGGCCGGTCCGGGCGGACACGAACAGGGTTTCCGGCAGTTCGGGCTCGGGCAGTACGGCCAACAGGTCGGCCTTGTTATGCAACCACAACTGTCGTGAAGCACCTTGCGTAGCGTCGAACAGTGCCGCGCGTGCGGCTTCCGGATCACGTGCATCCACCACGATCAGGGCGAGATCGGCGCGGCCCAACTCGTCCTTGGCGCGACGAATGCCTTCCGCCTCGATCGCATCGCCGGCTTCGCGAAGACCAGCGGTATCCACCAAGGTCAGTTCCACACCATCCAGCCGAATCGTCTCGCGCAACAAATCGCGGGTCGTGCCGGCGATGTCGGTGACGATTGCGCGGTCGCTGCCTGCCAGGGCGTTGAGCAACGAACTCTTGCCTACATTGGGTGGCCCGACCAGCACTACGTGGAGTCCATCGCGCAGCTTCTGCCCGCGCTCGGCCTCGCCCTGCAGGCGCGTGAGATCACTGCGCACCGCCGCCAGTTGCTCGCGCAATGCGGTCCCGCCGAGCGTGTCCAGCGACTCGTCGGCAAAATCAATGGCGGCCTCCACGTGCACCCGGATCGCCAGCAGCTGCGCCATCACGCCATGAACCTGACGCGAGAACACGCCATCCAGCGATCGACGGGCGGCCCGAGCGGCGCGGTCGTCGCTGGCCGCAATCAGATCGGCGACTGCTTCAGCCTGGGCGAGATCGAGTTTGCCATTGAGGAACGCGCGTTCGCTGAATTCTCCCGGCCGCGCCTGGCGCGCACCCACATCGATGCAGCGCGCAACCAATTGCCGCAGCAGGACAGGGCTGCCGTGCGCCTGCAGTTCGACCACGTCTTCACCCGTATAACTCGCCGGTGCCGCGAAATAAATGGCGATGCCGTCGTCGATGACCTCGCCATCCGCGGCCATGAAGCGGGCGTACGAAGCAGCGCGAGGCTGCAGCGATTTCCCGCTGACGACGTCGGCGATGGAGCGCGCGCGCGCGCCGGACAGGCGCACGATGCCAACTCCTCCTTGACCCGGCGCGGTGGCGATGGCGACGATGGTGTCGACGTCGTGGTTCATGCACGCATGGTCGCAGACTTACCACTTATGAACGACGAAGCCCGCCTTGCAGCGGGCTTCGTTACGGTGCGATTTCCAGATCAGGCGGCGGCAGGTGCTTCGGCGTAACGGCGGGTGTTCCACCACTGCTGGAGCAGCCCCAACGCGCCGTTGGTGACCCAGTACAGAACCAGGCCGGCGGGGAAGAAGGCAAACATCACCACCATCACCACGGGCATCAGTTGCATCATCTTCTTCTGCATGGGATCCATGCCGACCATCGGGGTCAACCGTTGGGTCAGCAGCATGATCGCGCCGTTGAGCACGGGCAGGATGAAGTACGGGTCACGTGCGGTCAGGTCGTTGACCCAGCCGATGATCCACGGCGCCTGCCGCAGTTCCACCGCTTCCAGCAGCACGTAATACAGGGACAGGAACACCGGCATCTGGATCAGGACCGGCAGGCAACCGCCCGCCGGGTTGATCTTTTCCTTCTTGTAGAGCTCCAGCATCGCCATCTGGAACTTCTGCTTGTCATCGCCGTAGCGTTCCTTGAGCTGCTCGATGCGCGGCTGGAACCTGCGCATCTTGGCCATCGACTTGTACTGCGCGGCCGACAGCGGATACAGCGCCGACTTGATCAACACCACCAGCAACACGATCGCCCAACCCCAGTTATGGGTGAGCTTGTGCAGTTGGGTCAGCAGCCAGTGAATCGGCTGCGACAGCGGGGTGAAGAGCCCGTAATCCAACGCCCGCTCCAAGCCCGGCGAGACGGGTTCAAGCTGCTCCGCTAGCTTCGGTCCGACCCACAACGTGGCATCGCTGCTGAACGACTGTCCGGGCGCCAAGGTGACCTGCGGGCCACGGGCCTCGATCCGATGCGTCGGGCCGGAAACACCGAGCGAGAACAGCGCGGCTTGATCCTTCTGCGGGATCCAAGCGGTCAGGAAGTAATGCTGCGACAAGGCCACCCAGCCACCCGTGACTTGTTGGTCCAATGGGCCGTCGTCGACGAATTTTGGATATTTGCGTTTTTTGTACTTGTCTTCCGGGCTGTACCAAGCCGCACCGCTCAGGCTGAAAGACTCAGGGTTGGTCATACCGACGCCTTTGGCCACCGGCGGGTTGCGCAGAAGTTGCCGGTACACCGTCCCGGTCCAGGGCACGCTGCCAGCGTTGACGACCTCATCGTGCATGCGCACCGCATAGCTGCCACGCGTCAACGTAAACGTCCTGCGGATTTGCACACCGTTGGCGTCACCGGCAATGAAGCTGGCGGTGACGTCTTTTGCCTGATCTGCCAGCACCGCTTCGCGCGCCGCAGTTTCTGGCTGGAACGTGTTGTCGATGCCATCGGCACCCAACCAACCACTGCGCGCGGCGAAATAGCTGGCGGGCGCGGGGTCGAACAACACGACCGACGGACTGCCGGGATCGCGACTCTGCGCGTATTTCAGCAACTTGGCGTCGGTGATGCTGCGGCCATCGAGTTGCAATGCCAGCACGTCGTTGCGCAAGGTCACGCTGGGTACATTGCCCGCCGCGCTCACCGCCGGTGTGGTGGTGATGCCCGGCACACTTGCAGTTGGAATGACCGAGGAGGACATGGGTGCATTGACTGCATTGGCCGCAGCCGCCACCACTGGCGTCTGGACCGCAGGCTGTGGTTGGTGTTCCTTGTTCCACTCCACCCACAAAAAGGCCGCCACGATCATCCAGGCGAAAATCAGCAACGTACGGGTCTGGCTCATCAGGCAGGCGGACTCGGCCGGCGCATGGGCGCGGCACTTTCGGGGAGAAGGGAATTCGTTTCGGCGGGCATTGTGCCGTCCATGGCTGGCACGGGCAACGCGCCGGCTCGCTGAAGGACTTGATGGAACGCGGCACGCAAGGTGGCGTTGTCCGCCTTGCCCGCAGGAACCCTGGCTACTAGTACATAGGCCCCGGGGGCCAGCTCACTGCGCAGGTGGCGAAACCGATCCCGCATCACGCGCTTGATCCGGTTACGACCCACGGCATCCGGATCCACTTTGCGCGAGACCGCGAGACCGAGTCGCGCAGGCTGTTGATCGGTCAACACATGCAGGCTCAGCAACGGGCTGGCTGTTCGCTGACCTTCAGCAAACACCCGATCAAATTCGGATTTCGCACGCACTCGGGCCAAGCGCTGAAAGCCAACTTTAGCTGGCTTGAGGGTTGGTGATGTAAGACTCACATGGACATCCGGCAACGGGGCCGGCGCCGGGTCAGACAGTGAGGCGACGACGACCCTTGGCGCGACGACGGGCCAGGATCTTGCGGCCATCGGCGGTCGCCATACGGGCGCGGAAGCCGTGGTCACGCTTGCGCTTGAGGTTGCTGGGTTGGTAAGTGCGCTTGGTCGCCATGGCGGGTCTGCGTTAT